>JBGOWS010000111.1:0-6919 GCA_041478735.1 Thermodesulfovibrionia bacterium
AATTCTCGGTGAATGCACAAACACTTAAGATTGCTTTATGGAGCTTATCCTGGGCAGAAAAGCGAGATTGCTTCGGTCGATACGACCTCGCAATGGCAAGGGCAAAGGGTTTGCAATGACAAATCCCCCCATTCCCCCCTTTAGTAAAGGGGGGAATGGGGGGGATTACTGCCTGTCATTGCGAGGAGTAAAGCGACGAAGCAATCTCCTGATATTTTCACCGAGAATTAATGCTCTTTTAATCGTGGTTTTATAGCAGGCCATGCAGTAGTTTTACATTTTTGTTGATTTGTGCTAAGGTTTATAATTTAAAAGTTAGCGGTAAATAAAAATTAAATTTCTCACAACTAACTAGGATTATTTATGATAAAAAAGATTGTTCTTGCTTACTCTGGGGGCCTTGATACCTCTGTGGCAATAAAATGGCTGAAGGAAAAATATAACACAGAAATAATCGCCTTCTGCGCGGACCTTGGCCAGGGTGAGGATATTGAAGCAATAAAAGAAAAGGCATTAAAGACCGGGGCATCAAAGGTTTATATAGAGGACCTGAAAGAAGAGTTTGTAAAGGACTATATATTTCCGATGCTCAGGGGAAACGCAGTTTATGAAGGTTCATATCTGCTTGGCACATCAATTGCACGACCTCTTATCGCGAAGAAGCAGATAGAGATTGCGGAAAAGGAAGGCGCTGAAGCTGTTGCTCATGGCGCTACAGGTAAAGGCAATGACCAGGTCAGGTTTGAACTCGCGTATTATGCACTTAAACCTGATATAAAGGTTATAGCGCCGTGGAGGGAATGGCCATTTAGTTCGAGACAATCCCTGATCGAATATTCTCAGAGGCATGGTATTCCGGTTACAGCAACAAAGGAAAAACCATATAGCATTGACAGGAACATATTTCACATCAGCTATGAGGGCGGTATTCTCGAAGACCCATGGCAGGAGCCGCCATCTGAGATGTACACAATGATTACTCCGCCTGAGAAGGCACCTGACAGGCCTTTATATATTGAAATTTCTTATGAGAAAGGTGACCCTGTTGCAATCAATAATGATTATATGTCGCCTGCTAATCTGCTGGGGAGATTGAATTTCATTGCAGGTGAAAACGGTATCGGAAGGGTGGATATTGTAGAAAACAGGTATGTTGGAATTAAGTCCAGAGGTGTTTACGAGACGCCCGGGGGCACAGTGCTTCATTTAGCCCACAAAGCAATAGAGTCAATAATCCTCGACAGGGAGGTAATGCATCTAAGGGACTCCCTTTTAACGCGCTATTCTGAGCTTATATACTATGGGTACTGGTTTTCTCCGGAGCGGTTTGCTATTCAGAACCTTATAGATGATATACAGAAAGATGTCACAGGCACCGTCAGGGTTAAATTATATAAGGGAAATTGCTATATTGTCGGGAGGAGATCTCCCAATTCACTTTATCATCCTGAGCTTGCAACCTTTGAGGCAGAAGATGTATATAATCAGAAGGATGCAGAAGGGTTTATCAAGATCAATGCACTGCGGTTGAAGTTAAGAAAATTGAAAATTGACAAATCCCCCCAACCCCCCTTTACTAAAGGGGGGCTGCGGGGGGATTATTAAACTGTCATTGCGAGCATAGCGAAGCAATCTCATATTTTGGACAATGATAATGTCGGACATTAGACACTGGATTGCGTTATCTATGATAACTGATATCGGGCCTATAGGAGCCAGGAGATTGCTCTCGGTGTTTGGCACGCCCGAAAGGATATTCAATTCAGAGGTTGATGCCCTCCTTGCTGTGGAGGGGATAGGGATATACAGGGCAAAAAAGGTAAAAGAATTTTCATCATGGAAAGACGTTGAGAAACAGATAACTGTCCTGGGAAAAAGTGGCATAAAGGCTGTGGGTTTCGATGAGCCTTCGTATCCAGAAATGCTCAGGGAAATAGAAGATGCCCCTGTTGTCATTTATACCAAAGGAGAGATCCAGCCACAGGACAGATATGCGGTCGCAATTGTTGGTTCGCGCAAACCAACAGACTATGGAACATCGGTTGCGGAAAATATTTCAGAGGAGCTTGCATCCATGGGTATTACTATTGTAAGCGGTATGGCGAGAGGCATCGATAGCCTGTCACACAAAGGAGCGCTAAGGGCTGGTGGTAGGACTATAGCAGTGCTCGGCTCAGGACTTGACGTACCTTATCCTCCTGAGAACAAAGTGTTGATGGATAAAATTGAAAGTTCTGGGTGTGTTATCAGTGAGTTTCCTCCGGGGACTCCTCCTGATAAAGAAAACTTTCCACGGAGGAACAGGGTGATAAGTGGCCTTTCCCTGGGAATACTCGTGATAGAGGCTACCTCTGATAGTGGGTCTCTGATCACGGCACGATATGCCCTCGAACAGGGCAGAGAGGTCTTTGCAGTACCTGGTAATATAACCGCATCTACGTCGAAAGGCACAAACGAGCTGATAAAGAGGGGTGCGGTACTCACACGGAAGGCAGAGGATATTATTGAGGAACTCGCACCTGTTTTAAAAGGATTTATAAGATCGAAAGATAAGGTAAAGATAGAAGTTACGGATGAAGAAAAGAACCTCTGTAATTTGCTCTCCGGGGAACCGAAGCAAATAGATATTATTTCTCGTGAGAGTAGATTACCAACTTCGAAGGTACTCGGAATCCTTCTTGGATTAGAGTTGAAGGGTGCTGTAAAGCAAACAACAGGAAAGAGGTTTTATCTGGCATGAACAATCTTGTTATTGTAGAATCTCCTGCTAAAGCAAAGACCATCCATAAGATACTTGGAAAAGAGTTTACAGTTAAGGCATCTATTGGCCATATAAAAGACCTTCCCAAGAAAGAGACTGGGGTAGATGTTGAGAATAATTTCAAGCCTGTTTACGTTGTAATACCCGGCAAAGAGAAAATAGTTAAAGAACTTAAGAAGGCATCGAAAGAGGCTGATAAGGTATTTCTTGCGCCTGATCCTGATAGAGAAGGTGAGGCAATCGCATGGCATATTGCATATGAAATCTCGGATAAAAAATCCCGAACCTTGAATGGGAAGATATACAGGATTACTTTTAATGAAATAACAGAACGGGCTGTAAAAGAAGCTATAAAAAACCCGGAAAAGATAGACATGAACAAGGTTGATGCCCAGCAGGCCAGGAGGATACTTGACAGGCTTGTTGGTTACGGACTCAGTCCACTTCTATGGAGAAAGGTGCGGCGGGGCCTTAGTGCAGGAAGGGTACAGTCTGTTACTGTAAGGCTGGTTGTGGACAGAGAGCGTGAGATAGAGGCATTCAAAACTGAAGAATACTGGAGTATAGGTGCAGAATTTGAGGGCTCCATCCCTCCCGGGTTCTTTGCAAGGCTTTACAAAATAAGTCAGCGGTCAAAAACAGATAGCAAATTCCTTATCCAGAACGAAGAAACTGCAAATACAATAGTTAATGACTTAAAAGATAAAGAATTTGTATTGAGTAAGATAGAGCGCAAACGAAGGAAAAGGATGCCTTATTCTCCTTTTATCACAAGCACTATACAACAGGAAGCAGCAAGAAAACTGAGGTTCTCTGCAAAAAAGACAATGATGATAGCACAGCAGCTTTACGAGGGTATTGAACTTGGTGAAGAAGGTGCAGTAGGACTCATTACCTATATGAGAACGGATTCTCACAGGGTAGCTTCGGAGGCGCAGGAGTGGGCAAGGAAGTTAATTGAAAAGATTTATGGGAAAGATTATATACCTGAAAAACCCCCTTTTTATAAAAGTAAGGCATCTGCACAGGGCGCACATGAAGCGATAAGGCCGACATATCCTGATAAAAGGCCGGAGGAGATAAAGCAATTTCTTACAAAAGAACAATACGCACTTTATATACTGATATGGAATCGCTTCATATCAAGCCAGATGGCGCCGGCACAGCTTGAACAAACAGCGTTTATTATTACCCCCCTATATCCCCCCTTACCAAGGGGGGAATTAAAGGGGGGTGCAGAATTCAGGGCATCAGGGACGGTAGTCCGTTTCGATGGCTTCATGGCCCTTTATACAGAAGGGAAGGATGAAATAGAAGAGGAAGAGGGATTGACATTGCCTGCATTAAAGGAAGGGGAAACTTTAAGACTTCTTAATTTACAGCCAAGGCAGCATTTTACACAGCCGCCGCCGCGTTATACAGAAGCGACGCTTGTAAAGGCGCTGGAGGAAAAGGGTATAGGCAGGCCAAGCACCTATGCAACAATCCTCTCCACTATCCAGGATAGGAAATATGTCCATAAGACTGAAGGCAAGTTTTCACCTACGGAGCTTGGCATTGTTGTAAATGACTATCTTGTTAAAAGATTTCCTGAACTTATAGATGTAAGTTTTACAGCTAAAATGGAAAATGAGCTTGACCTCATTGAAGACGGAAAGATGAAGTGGGTAAAGGTTGTAAATGATTTTTACAAACCTTTTAAGAGTGATCTCACAGAGGCTAAAGAAGCTACAGGCAGGGTAAAACCAGAGGATATACCTACTGAAACCGTATGTGAGAAGTGTGGCCTTCCCATGGTCATAAGGTGGGGAAGACACGGAAGATTTTTGGCATGTTCCGGATTTCCTAAATGTAAAAATACAAAACCCCTTCAAACAGGAGGCGAGGAGCAGAAGGTACAGGGCACGGAAATGATTTCACAGGAAACAGGGGAAAAGTGTGAAAAGTGTGGTTCGCCTATGGTGATAAAATCGGGGCGGTATGGAAAATTCCTTGCCTGTTCGAGGTATCCTGAATGCAAAAATACAAAACCCCTTTCCACTGGAATAAAGTGTCCTAAAGATGGGGGGGATATTGTGGAGAGACGTTCAAAAAAGGGAAAACCGTTCTGGAGCTGCAGGAACTATCCTGAATGTAGATTTGCTACATGGTATAAACCTGTACCAAAAAAATGTCCCGGCTGTAATGCTGATTTCCTTCTCGAGAAGCGGGATAAGGCAGGACAGATAATACTTTTTTGCCATAATAAAGAGTGTGAATACAAAGAAACTGAAAACGCACCGTCAGAAGAGACAGTGCCTGCAGGGGCTACTTAAAACTATTGAAAACTGCATAACAAATGTCCGTCCTGTCGTCATTCCGGACTTGATCCGGAATCCAGGATTTCCTATGAAACGTCTGGATTCCTGCTTTCGCAGGAATGACAAGGATTCAATGAAACAGGGGACATTAATTTTACAGGTATTAATTAGTTGTATCCCCATCTTTGGAAAAGAGGGGTTAAGGGAGATTTTATAAAGGTATATCTTTTAGCCTGCGTTTTAAAATCATCTAATGGGTGAAATGATAGGATTACAAACAAGAACACAAGTAAGGCCACATAATCGTCATTCCCCGACTCGATCGGGGAATCCAGAAAAAGCCTGGATTATCCGGTCAAGCCGGATAATGACAGAATCCGTATCGCCTGTGGCTTTACTTATTACCGCATTAGTACATAAAAACGCAAACTAAAGTTTGCGGCTACATTTCTATTTACTGTCAATATGAGGCCCATAATCATAGGAATTGGCGGTGCCAATAGTGGCGCTGGAAAGACCAGTTATGCTTCATTACTCCTTAAAAGGCTTAAGGGCTGGGGTGCGATAAAATACACAAAAACCTCCCTTTACTGCTCTATAATAGATGATTTAGAAGTCCTCTCAGAGAAGGGCAAGGACACAAAAAGATTGCTGGATTCAGGTGCTGAAAAGGTGCTTTGGGTTCGGTCACCGTATGATGGTCTAACAGAGATACTTCAAATAGCTGTTGAAAGTCTTTCATACCTGAAAGGCATTATCCTTGAAGGAAATAGTGCGATTGAGGTTTTAAACCCTGATATTGTGATATTTGTATCTGGAGCCGACTGGGAAAGATTCAAGAAGGGTGCGGAGAAGATTCTCAGGATCGCAGATGTTGTTATCTTTGAGAAAGAGCCTCCGCCTGGAACACCTGAAAGTGCTAAAAGATTTTATAGCGAAGATGTGGAAGGATGTATAAACTTCATAACTGGACTTATAAACACGAGGATAACGGACAACTTAGAGGTAGGAAGCTGATTTAATTATTTTTCAATATGTTAGAAATATTAACTTGAATTTTTTCACAGAATCAAGTTTCATAATGTAGAAGCCCGCAAAAGAAGAGGCTGGAGAATTTCTTCTCCAGCCTAAAGAGGTGTCTGGTCTGAGGGAAACTTATTTCTTCTTTTTTTCAGTCTTTTTTGCGGGCTTCTTTGCAGCTGCCTTCTTCTTGGTAGCCATTAAATGTTCACCCCCTTTCTATCCGCATTCCCCTATAAGGTAAATGCAGAACACCATTATTAAAGTTAAAGTCTGCCTATCAGGATGATCCTCTTGCCTGATAGAAGTCTCTTCAGGGTAGAATCGCCTTTTTTCTTCTTGAGCCTGTATTCATCTTCCTCCATCATGATGCAGTTAATCTTTTCATCAAATCTTCTTTCAATATCCTTGAGTTCTTTTGTGAGTGATGACGATGCACCAATAACAAAAAGGTCTACAGTAGCCTCGCTATCCCCTTCTGCAAAAGGTCCATATAGAAAAGCTGTTTTTGCACCGGAGGCTCTCAAGACTGCCTTGAGCGCACCCGGCAGCCCGAGTGACTTTGTTATAAGATTTTTTAGCTCGGAAAACAGAGGAGAATCCTTATCTGCCTGAAAGTATTTGAGGTTGGCAATCTTTTCGCTGATCGCTATCCCCATCTTCTCAAGTTTGTCAAGTTCCCTCTTCACACCGGACGGGTTTTTTCTGAGCAGTTTTGCTGTTTCTCTAATATAAAACTGTTCATCCGGGCTGTTCAAAAGCAGCGAGAGAACATCTGCCCTTATTGATGATGAAAATAATTTTTTTAACATTATCTAACCTAATTAAGTTTATATAA
>JBGOWS010000136.1:0-6085 GCA_041478735.1 Thermodesulfovibrionia bacterium
CCTATTGCCTGAAAGCCCTTCCTTCCTGTATATTTTATGCAAAGCAGGGGCAAGGCAATTGCTGAGATTGCCGACGCGGGGCAATTCCAGTCAATCAGCCGCTTTGGATCGATGAATCCTTGCACTTCTCGGAAGTGCGGGATGAACCCATAGCCCTATTTTACGGACAAAGACAGGAGGGATGGGATTGAAACCCCATAGGCTGCACGTAGCGGCTTCGTTCAACTTGCTTCTTTCAGAAATCTCCGCTCTCAGGAATACGCCCACATCTTCTGATCATATGCCTTCAGAAAGAAGCTTAAATGTTAGCCGAAATTACGGGCGATATATTAAAAGTTATGGAAAAGACTTATGGAAATTCAGATTGACCTACATACCTTGGAACGTGCAGTAGAACGCGGGACTAATGAGTCCGAAATTAAGGATGTAATTCAAACAGGTTTGACACAGAGGGACACGGCAGAATTGGTAAAGCCAAAGTTTACGATTTCAAGCAAAACCGTCATAATAAATACTATGAACAGAAAAAAGTTGAAGTATATTACCTTATTGAAGGGGACAAGGTTATAACTGTGACTGTATATGTTTTTTATGGGAAATGGGAGGTGTGACATGAACATTGTTTATAACGACAAAACAGACCTGCTTTACATCAGGCTTGACGATAAAAAGCAGGATGTAATTAACAGAAGAGTTTCTGAGGATATCGTTCTTGATATCGGAGAAAATGACAGGATTATCGGAATAGAAATTCTTGATGCATCAAAACATGTTTCTCTTGATAAACTGCTCCCTGTTAAGTATGAGGTTTCAAAAGCATAAGGATATTGCCCGTAACTTCGGCTAACACAGGCCAAAAAGATTGACATCCAAATGCTAGCGCACTTCTTTTGGCCTTAAACGTTATGTGATAATGGGGTGCGTGGATAAAGACAGAAATAGAGGATGTGAGTGTTTGACCGGATTCTGAAAGAGATGCGGGATAAGATCCGCAACCGTAAATATATTTTGACAATCCACGGGGAAGAAGAGATGGATAATGATTCCATGTCGATCTATGATGTTGAACGCTGTATTTTGACTGGAAGGATTCTCGAAAGGCAAAAAGACAAAGTCACTGCCGAGTGGAAATACCGCATAAACGGGAAATCCCTCTCCGGTGGTGAAGTTGAAGTTGTCGCAAAATTGAGTCCAACAGGAAAGTTGGTTATTATTACGGTGTATGTGCCATAATATTTTATGGGAAAAGGTAAAGAAATGATTTGTGATAATTGTGGAAAACAGGGTGCTCGTATCCGCAGAGTTGCAAGGACATACGGCAAGGGTAAAGACATTTTTGTGATAGAAAATGTTCCTATTGTAACTTGCCCGCACTGCGGAGAAAGTTATCTTGAGGCTGAAACACTGCATGAAATTGAACGCATTAAGTTGCACAAAAAGAGTTTTGCGGTTAAGCGTTCAGTTTCTGTAGTTGAATTTGCTTAGAGTAAAGAATACACGCACCCCACTCCACATAACAAGCGCACAGGGCAGGTCAATATAGGGTCAAGTCTCCGCATTCCACTTTAGATAAAATAAAAAAAGGGGCAATGAGAGAAAAGAAAGAGCGAATGGAATGGGCGCACCTTCAAATTTCACAACTCTAACCAGTTCTCCATTTTATGACTTCCTATAATATGGGATATCCCATATTTCTTGGTATTAAGCTAATACGGATGAGATGGAGGAATTAGCGTTACTCAATAGGCAAAGGGGTACAGCGTATTCTCGTTTTATCTACAACTGTTATTGAATTAAATAACTTCTCCTCTTTGATGTGGTCAAGAACCCTTTTAAGAAGAGCAAGTATTTCCTGTTCATTATAATTTCCACCCCTAAAAAGGATAATTCCAGGGTCTTTTGCACGACTCATTGCAAGAAGCTGGGGAAAATCAAGGTCTGCAGTGATAATAATTCGGCTCTGTTTTCTTGCTTCTTTGAGAATTTCTCTATCTTTTGACTTATGTAAGTGATGTCAGAGGCGTGGACGGCGTCGTATCCATTTTCAGTAAGCCATTTTGCAAGTTGGGGTGAAACAGGCATATCTACAAGGAACTTTATGCAAATTCCATGACTTCTTCTTCAGCAAGGCATGCGGCATATTTTAAAGCCTCGTCAATATCTTCAGGCTCAAGATAGGGATAAGCCTTCAATATGGAGTCTTTTGTTTCCCCAGCGGATAAAAGTCCAAGAATTCGAGAGATAGGGAATCTTAAACCCCTTATACAGGGCTTGCCGGAACAGACCTCTGGGTCAACAGTAATCCTTTGAAATTTCATCTCATCCTCCGGTCTTTTTTTATATTATAGCATTACCTTCCAGGTCTTCAATCCTTTTCTGATTTCCTGATAATTTCTAAGCCATTTCACCTCAAGCCTCTCTATATTTTCAAAATGTTTTAAATTGTTTGACATCCTCCCATGGTATTGTTTTATCCAGCATCATGGGTTCTGGATTTTTTCTGCATTCTCGAAATAGGGTATACCTTTGAGCATATTACAGGGTCTGCTGCTTCAGGATGCATAACCGGAGGCTCTTACAATAACCATTCTGTTTTTTTAATCGCCTGCAAGAATAGTGCCGCAGATATTTGTCTTTTCTGGATTCCCGCCTTCGCGAGAATGACATCAGGAGGCTTTATAGCTACAAGAAAATGAATTAGGGTAAAAAGTTGAACAATAGTGAACCTTATAGCAGCACCAGATTATCTCTGTGTATCGCCTCGTCGGAGTATTTATATCCGAGGATCTTTTCAATCTCCGATGTCTTTTTGCCCTTTATCTTCTCAATCTCGGAAGAGGAATAGTTAGTCATACCTTTAGCAATGCGGTTCTCTTTTGAATCAAGACAGTAGACCGCATCACCTGTGTCAAAATGTCCTTCAACAGAAACAATACCCGAAGGAAGAAGGCTCTTGCCGCCATGTATCAGGGCATTCACTGCGCCTTCATCTATAATAAGGTTCCCTTTTGAACGGCTGCCGTATGCAATCCATCCTTTTCTTGAAGACAACTTTTCCTTTTTGGGCTTGAACATAGTACCACAGCGTTTACCTTGCATGAGAGACGTCAGAAGTCTGTCCTTCCTACCGCTGATAATATGGACAATAATGCCGTGGCTTACTGCCCTTTTTGCAGCAAGCACCTTTGAATACATTCCTCCGGTGCCTATCGCGCTTCCTGCGCCACCTGCCTTTAGCACAAGTTCAGGCGTTATTTCCTCCACGCATTCGATAATCTTTGCCCTTGTACTATGTCTCGGATCTTCTGTATAAAGCCCTTCAACATCTGAAAGGATTATAAGCCTCTCAGCCTCTATAAGGCCTGCGACAAGAGATGCGAGATAATCATTATCTCCAAATTTTATTTCATCAGTTGCAACGGTATCATTCTCATTTATTATTGGGATAATCCTGTAGGAAAGTAATGTAAGAAGCGTGTTTTTTGAATTAATATATTTCTTCCTGTCAGAAAAATCATCGCGTGTAAGTAACACCTGTGCGACCTTCTTCCCATAATCTCCAAAGCTCTTCTCATAGGCCCACATCAGACTGCTCTGGCCAATTGCTGCAGCAGCCTGCTTGAGTTTTATATCCCTCGGTTTTTCCTTTAAACCCAGTTTCCTCATACCTGCAGCAATAGCGCCCGATGAAACAAGGACAATATCATATCCTGAATCATGAAGCTCAGCTATATCATTTGCTATAGATGAGATTCTTTTTGTGTCAAGTCCTTCTTTTTCAGCAGCAAGGATATTACTTCCGATCTTTACGACAAGTATCTTCATTAAAAATACCTCTTTATGCTAAGGCATCCATATGAATCACCCTCCCCTAACCCTCCCGGCGAGGGTGAAGGCTAAGGGTGAGGGGTATCATATATTTTTTGAATACAAATTGGTATTAGTCGTTCCTGGCAAAATTATACATCTGTAGTGGTTCTTTTGTCATCAGGCTATTTTTTACTCGTTGGAGTGTCAAGGGTGCGGACAGGGTCGTGGAGCAGAGGGGAAAACGTTGGTTGTAATTGCGGCCCAAGAGGATGGAAAGGCAACGGAACGTATCCGTCTGAAGCAGGTAGCGGACGCATCGGCGGAGAGTCTGGAAGCTGCTGTTCAAGAGACCGTAGAGCCCGGGGCTGAGAACAAACAATAAAATACTGCTGCAGAAAATACTTGACATTTTTTAAAAACCTAATATAATTCTATTATGTCGAAAGAGAAAAGATTAAGTAGATTTCTGTGTTTTATATTTTTTTGGGTTGTTCTCACTTCTTCATCATGGGCCGGCCAGGTTGTTACCAAAGAGGCAAGGTTATGGGCCAAGAAGGTCTTGGAAGAAGAAAAGGCCATTCAGGCCGTTGAAGTTCGAAATACCCTGGCTGTCCTCTATTTCCAAAACAGGACCAGAAAGCCAGAATTAAATCCCCTTCAGAAGGGCTTAACCCTTATGCTTATGACTGATCTTTCTAAAGTAAGGAATATCCAGGTATTGGAAAGGGTTAAGGTCCAGGCGCTTATAGAAGAAATGGGTCTTGGAGTCTCCGGGTTAGTTGAACCTGATACTGCACCTCGGGTGGGGAAGTTGTTAGGGGCTCAATGGTTATTAGGAGGAGATATCATAGAGGGACAGCCGCCTCAACTTCAGATACAGTCTAATATTCTGGATGTGCCGACCCTAAAAATACTTTCGCAGCAAATAGCGAAAGGCAATCTATCAGACTTATTTCGCATAGAAAAAGAGCTTCTTTTTGATATCATTAAATTCTTGAAGATTGAAATCAGCCCTGAGGAAAAGGAAGAATTAAAAAAACCTATTTCGACGAATATCGATGCCCTGATAGCAATCTTTAAAGGAATTGAGGCGAGCGACAGTGGGAACTATAAAAAGGCAGATGAGTTTTATGAAAAGGCATTAAAAGAAGATCCAAACATTCACATAGCCAATGAGGCCCTTAAGGAATTAAAGGCACTCGATCTCATTCCTGTCGAAAAGAGAAGCCCTGAAATGTTACGATCATTAAGGGATCAAACTTCAATGACTGATCAATTGTCCACTGAAGAACCGATCGAAAGGGAAAAAAACCCAAAAGACATTTCAACCCCTGTAACCATTGATGTAAAATTTCCAACACCCCCCACCCCTCCTGTAAACATTCGTGATTCTTCCAAATAAATATGAGGATAGCTATGAAACAATTATGCATCTTCAATACGCAAAGGACAATGAGAAAGTTATTATTAATGATATTGGTTCTTGCATTGCTGGCAATAAATATTAACTGTGGTGGAGGCGGTGGTTCATCAACAAATACATCCGGTAGAACAACTGTGACAATAAACATTGGTGAAACAAGGACAGCCTCTCATGCAAGTGGAAAACTCCTGAGTACAGCATCAACAATACCATCTGATGTAACCAGCATAAAATTCACAATCTCAGCAACAGACATGGCAACGATTGAATGGGTTATCTCAGTTGCGGGAAGGACTACTATTTCTGAGTCATTCGAGGTTTCGACTGGGGCTAACAGGCATTTTTTAGTCGAGGCGATAGGTGCATCAGGCAAAGTTTTATATAGGGGAGAGACTTTTGCAAATCTGGATGGAACACCTATCACTCTTACAATTGTTATGGTCTCAACAGATAAAACACCACCAACTTTTGAAGGTATTATCTCAGCTACTGCTAAATCAACTACAGAGATAGAGCTTTCATGGACAGCAGCAACAGATAATATAACACTGCAAGACAAAATACAGTATCTCATCTATATGTCAACAACTTCTAATGGAGAGAACTTTGCATTACCAAGCTTTACAACATCACCTGGCGTTACATCATTCTCTGTAACAGGATTAAGTCCTGTTACGACCTACTACTTTATGGTCAGGGCAATGGATGAGCGTGGCAATATTGACACCAATCTGTTTGAGAAATTTGCTACAACATTGGCGCCACCAGATATTATCAAGCCTACTTTTGGAGGGATAGTATCTGCAACTGCTGTCTCATCAACAGAGATAAATTTATCATGGGGATCTGCCA
>JBGOWS010000299.1:0-2788 GCA_041478735.1 Thermodesulfovibrionia bacterium
GGCGTTGGCTCTTGCCATAAAGAAGGGTGGTGATAGGGTTGAGGTTTTCTCCAGAGGGCAAGATAAGACAGAAGAAGTCATCCAGTACTGAGTCTTTCTACGATACTGTTGAAAGCCCTATAGGTATATTGTATCTTATATTTACCGGCGAAACTCTTAGGGAGATAGCTTTTGAAAAACCTGGCGAGATACATCGAAAAGGTAAAGCGCCCTCCCTGGCAAAAAAGGAACTTAAGGAATATTTTAAAAATGGCAGAGAGGAATTCACACAAAAAATAGGGTTTGCTAAGGGTACAGAATTTGATAAAAAGGTCTGGCTTGCCCTAAAGGAGATACCGTATGGAGAGACAAGGACATATAAATGGCTTGCTGAAAAGATCGGGAAGCCAAATGCCCCCAGGGCGGTTGGCAGGGCACTCAGCAGAAACCCGATACCCATTATCCTTCCATGCCACCGGGTTATTGAATCTGGTGGCTCAATAGGTGGCTATTCGTCAGGCGTTGATATTAAAAGAAGGCTGCTTGAAATTGAATATTATATGAAGTTGTCAAAAAGTGGTTAACCCAAATAATGCAGACATTGCTCAAAAATTTATTTAACTCGATGAATTTATTGAAAATATTTTATTTGTTATATTTACTAAAATATTCCGAAAACCATCAGTTAAAGGTACACTAAGGTATCGGAAAATAAATTTTTTCACAACATCTGCATTATCTTTTTCAATTTAAGGATGAGCCATGGATGAGATAATTGTTTTTATAACAGCTTCAAGTGAAGAGGAAGCTGCAAAAATCGCAAGGGCACTTGTAGAAGCGAGACTTGCGGGCTGTGTGAATATAATCAAAAACATCCGCTCTATCTATAGCTGGCAGGGTAAAATCGAGGATGGGCCAGAAGTTCTTATGATTGTAAAAACTCAAAAATCCCTCTTTGATTTCCTTACGAAAAAGGTCGAGGAACTCCACAGTTACACAGTGCCTGAAATAATTGTATTGCCTATAGTCGAAGGGTCAAAAGACTATTTGAAGTGGCTAAGGGAAGTAACAGGGTGAAGGAGAGCATCTAAAACTCTTGCCTTTCAGGGCCCTCCCTGAACTGAATGCCTTGACCTGTACGAGTTATCTGATTAATCGAATAATGTAGACATTGTTCAAAAATTTATTTAACTCGATGAATTTATTGAACCTAAATTGAGCGATTTATATGGATGAAGCCTTTAGAATTGTCATTCCGAACGAAGTGAGGAATCTTGTATTTAGTGGGAGAGATTGCCACGTCGCTCTCTACGAGTCGTAGACCGCTCCTCGCAATGACAGTCTTAAAAGAATCGCTCAATTTATGTGAAAACATCTTCACCCTGTGGAATAGAAGTCATTCCACAGGGTAAACTAAAATATACCTAAAACCATTAGTTAAAGGTACACTAAGGTATCGAGAAGTAAAATTTCTCACAATCCCGATATGTATCGGGACATTATTTCTCTACGAGTCGGAGACAATTGCATTATTTGGGTTAAATGATTTGATAGTCTGCTATTAAATGATGATAAGGACATGAGCTTATATAGTCAACTGCGAAAGGTCTTGCTATAATTAAAATAAAAAGTAATTACCGGAAAAAATAATTGATGGAGGGAAAATGCTTAGCAGAGAAGAACTAAAAGAGATTATATCTACGAATGGGGGGAATGGTTATTTTGTAAGCCTGTATCTTAATGTCGGCCCCATGTTCAATAAAAAAGGCGACTACATAGTGCATTTTAAAAATATGATGAAAAATACCATAGAGGCACTGGATAAGTCTGTGTATAAAAGAGTAAAGAAAGACCTCGAAAAGATTGATAATTATGTCCTTGCAAATAAAAGGCTCTTTAAAAAAGGGCTTGCCCTTTTAAGCTCATCAGAGATTTCTTTCTGGAAAGAATACCACCTTGGTGTTCCGGTCAGGAATGAACTGATTATTGATAAAACCTCTTATGCAAAACCCTTGCTGGATATTCTTGACAATTATGAAAAATATGCTGTTTTGCTTGTTGATAAAGAATCTGCACGGATATTTGTTGTTCATCTTGGCGAGATTGTGGAATACGGCGAGGTTCATACGCCGGACGTCCCTGGGAAACACAAGAAGGGCGGATGGTTTGCCTTGTCTCAGGACCATTATGAAAGGCATATAGATTTTCATATAGGGCTACATCTTAAAGAGGTTGTCGAGAAGCTGAGTTCGTTGTTTAGCAGAGAGGGTATCAGAAGGTTGATAATCGGTGGCTCTGATGAAGCTGTTTCCATGATTAAAGGCAGGCTTCATAAAACAATCCTCGATAAGGTTATAGGGAATCTAAAAACGGAGATGTTTGCCGGGAGGAATGAGGTATTAAATAAGGTAGAGCCGATTGTTTCTGCTTTTGAAAAAAAACAAGAAGTTGAGACAGTTCAAACGCTTATTACAAAGGCAATGAAGAATGAGAATGCTGTGTTAGGGTTGGATAATGTTATTAATGCCCTGCAGGAGCAGAAGGTGATGGAGCTCGTTGTTTTGAAAGATTATAAAGGAAACGGATATAGTTGCGCTTCTTGTGGCTTTTTGACTGTTCAGAAAGTTGATCCTTGTCCTTACTGTAAAGGAGAGATGGAGGCTGTTGATTATATAGTGGATATGGCGGGTGAGAAAGCAATACAACAAGGCGCACTTGTTGAGGTTGTCGCTGAAAATAAGATGCTTCAGGATGCTGGAGGAATCGGAGCATTTCTGAGGTTTTAATTTGAAAGGCATATAAAATAAAA
>JBGOWS010000183.1:0-4743 GCA_041478735.1 Thermodesulfovibrionia bacterium
ACGAATATACTAATGCGAGTACATATATCACCGAATACTTCTTTGAAAGGCGTATTTCTTCATTAGTAATAAATATTTTTCTTTTCCTTAAGAAACTTTCATCTAAATCTTTTAAATAATGCTTCGGAATGCAACAACAAATAGAATGATCAGTATAAAATTTATTATCATCGTATGTTGCGATAATACCTTTCTCGCCCGTAACTTCACTGACGATGATTTTTTCATTCTCAAAAAGCTCAGGAAAAGCCGGCCTGTAAAGCTTGCTCACATCATAAAGGAACCATTTCCCATCATAGGTGAGAGAATATCTTCCGACATTTCTTCCTTTGACCATTGGCTTACAGAACTTGTTAATCGGTTTATCGAGATGAAAATCCTCGGCAGGAACCCCCCTCGCTCCCCAAGAGGCTGCCACAAATTTTCCAAGCTTTAAAGATTTTGCTTCTATTTTTCTGGTAATTGCCGAGCTTTTATCTTCCAAGGAAATTCTTAACATATACGCGGGCATAGATTCAAACATCTCTTGTGGGATATTTGTAATAGTGGCTTCCCATGTTATTGCGGGATGTGTCGCCGGAGTTATTATCGCAATCTTATTCGACTTTCTTTTCATATCTTCTGGCTCTTTATGGAATACTGGAACAATATTCCTTACAACTGCATCAGGGAACACGTCATATTGTGAAAGGTCTAAGATGCTCTTAATTATGCAGTTATCAAGGATAAACTTTCGCAATTTTTCGCCATAGTCTTGTGTTAAAAAAGGATACGGGATAATCATGCTTAACTGGCCGCTCTCTGATAAAAGATGTATTCCTCTTTCAATAAATCCAATGTATATATCAAAACGTTTGAGGGCTGAATAAAATATATCCCTGTAAAATTTCCGGTCATCCTCGGCGAGATTTTCGACATTTATGTATGGCGGATTACCTATCACTATATCAAACCCTCTATTCTCTCTCTGAAAGACCTCTGGAAATTCCCATTGCCAGTTAAAAGGTCTTTTATCTACGAGGTTTTCAAAACATTCTTTTAAAGATTCATTGAGTTTCTTATCGATGCTTTCTCTATGGCCCTCTATTTCAAGCATTAGCCCAATCTTTTTATCCTCATCCTCAGTACGCTTTAATTGTTCTCGAAGACTTATGTGTTCTTTGCATTCGGGCAGATTGCAATCTTCATCAAGGGGAATGCCGGATACAAGAGAATTTCCAATCTTTATGTTTTGATTCAATATCAACGGAAGTTTCTTATCCTTCATCTTCTCGAACGCTTTCACAACAAGATTAATGGTGGCTATCTCTGCAGCGGCTGGGTCTAAATCAACCCCATAAAGCTGGTTTTCAAGTATCCATTTAGGATAATCAACCATTATTTTGGGAAGGTGCTTAAGTTTTTCAAGCCTTTCAAACATCGTTGAAGGCTTTAACTCAGCAGTAAGACTAAAACTTGCATCATTTATCCTTTTATTTATTCTCTCATAAAAATCAGAGAGCACATCAAAGGCGCAAATAAGGAAAGAGCCTGACCCACAGGCAGGATCAAGGAGTTTTATATCTTTAGCCTTCTCTCCTGCCTCTAAACCATACTTGTTTTCGAGTTCAATAAGTTTTCTACCGAGTGTGTTATCAACAATATAATGAACAATATAGGGTGGCGTATAATATATACCGCCTTGTTTTCTTACTCTCTGGTCAATTTCTGCCTGTATCTTTCCATTGCTGATTGTAAACCTATAGCCAATATAACTTTCATACGTAGCGCCAAGAACATCGGAAGACATTTTTCTAAAAGAGATATTAACAAGGCTTTCGATAACCTTTGAAAAGGTTGAGTCAGAAACCAACACATCCTCGGATGGATGGCCCGGGGCAAATATGGAAGTATTGTGTACCTTATCCATTTCGTGGCAAAGAGACAGGAATTGTTTGTATAAATACCCTTCAGGTGCGTACTTACCCAAGCCTCTGTAACTTTCAAGTATGCTGATAAGAACGTCATGTGTATGCAGCACCTCCCTGTCATCGGCAATCTGAATAACCAAAAGACGTGAAAGGATTCTTTGAACTATTGACATTAATAATTCAAAATCGAATTTGCCCTCCGACGCAAGAAAATCCCTTTCTTTATTAAGGTCATATATGTCCTGGGCAAGCATTAGTCTCCAATCCTGTAACTTTTCAAGAAACCCTCTGTCTATATCTGTTTTTTTCAGTAATGACTCTATCCATTCAAGACTTTTCGCTCCTATCTTTTCTCTTTGAAGTTGTAAAAGATCATCTATCTTTCTTATATATTCGGCTGGTTCTGTAAAAGACAGGATTATTTGTTCTCTGTCCGCATTAAAAACATAAAGGCATTCGAAATTTGTGAGCACTGCCCATTTAATGCCTTTACTCCTCGCATATTTCATAGCCTGTTTTTCTTCAGGCGTCCTATCTATAAGGTCTTTATATTCTTTAAAAGGAATGAGTAGCTGTGGTTGAGGTCCGATACGATTCGTCGGAATCTTTCCAAATTTTTTAACTTCAACAAAGATGGCAGGTTCATTATCAATAAGTAATGTTATGTCAGCATAGCCAGCTCCTCGAACATATTTTTGTCGAGAATATTGTGTAGAAGTATAGATATCCCAGCCTAAAAGCGCTATAAGTGGCTCCACGAGATTACTGGTTACATCAGCTTCTGTTGTATCGCGGAGCATTTCATTGTAGCGTCTTATAAGCTGCTGGATTTCTTCTATAAGTTTTTGTTTCTCCATGACTTCTTGGGTAAATTAATTATCTATACCACGTTTTTCTTTATAGTCATTTGGTATCAAATCTTAATAATTATACTGTATAATTGCCCTTGATTTTTATATCGTTAAGGTTGTATATATATCGTTATTTATCAAATCATGCTATTCTTAAATATAATTCAGAATATAGTTACTAAAGATTTCTGGTTATAATCTACACCATTTTAGTAATTTTCGTAAGTGAAAGTTACAGGAAGTACTCAACGGAGGTCAGAAATCTTGTAGAGCGTTAAGTACTATGTGTAATTCATGCAATTAAAGCAAGACCGACGTTGCAATATTTCAGAAGAAAGCGATAAGGAGTGAGAGGATGTTTTTTCATCTCCAATCAAGCATACATGACGGAGCTCTCATCTGAAACTCTGCCCTGGTTACCTGTCTCTGCCAATCGTAAGCCATCTCATTACATAGTCTCATCTTTTTCAGTGGCTTTGGGTGCGGAACTTTCAACAGCAGGCTCGCTGGGGATTTCTGTTGAGTAGTAATAAGTAAGAACAGTAGCAATAACCGCAAGACCAAGGTAGGTCTGAAAAATATAAGAAATTAGCTGATAGGGGAAGGAAAGGATCGGGCCTATTAGTGGGATAAAAATGAAAGAATGGCTGAGAAGTATCAGGAAAAAGCTTATAAGTACATATCCTACCCAAAGGATAGTATAAAGCCAGAATGCGCTCGGATGCTTGGCTAAATAATGCATTGCCTCCCAGAGGGATTTTAAAGATCCCGTGTTTTTAAAGAAGAGTGAAGCAACCCCATAGAGTGTTACTGAGAGAATCCCGAGGATAAAGATGGATAAAATTATTATCAAAATTAAAGAAAAAAAGGTGCCCAAGAAAAGTGAAAGTGTTGAAACCTGACTCTGTGCAAATGATACTAAAGATTTTACCCCTCCTCCTAAAGTGCCGAGGACAAAGGCGGCAGCAATCACTATAATGCCTATTACAGCAGTGAAACCAAGCACACGGGGAAAAAGCCTTTTTGCCTCATCAAAGAATATGCGCATGCTGAATTTTAAATACCTGTCTTTGATCGCTCTTCCAATAACACCAATAGAACCTCCAAATACATAAATACCAAGCATTGCTACCATGATAATGTATAACAAAAAACTCGCAATAACTAAGAGGAAAAGTCCAAGGTATCTTGATACAAGATCGAAAGGTTCTTTAAGTATGCTTAAGATATCCTTTGCATTTGTAAGCCCTGTAAGGTCGATGCCGAATATTATAAATGCTACTGCAAGTGGTATGCCTACTACGATGAAAAATCCGATGCTGCTCACAAGCACCATGCCGATTTGAATAAGCACAAGCTGCCAGTTTCTGTGAACCAGTCCGAAACCGTCCTTTATAGCCTCAATGTATGTCATTACAGTTTATACATCCTCAACAATTATCTCCTCGTATACATCCTCAGGCAATTCTTTTATAAACCTTGAGGGCCTCAAAAACCCCATACCGTGCCAGTCCTCCGATGTAATTGGATAACAGAGATAGAGTTCATCCTTTGCCCTTGTTACAGCAACATAGAAGAGTCTTCTTTCCTCTTCCTCATACTCTGTTTTTAATGACCTGGCGGATGGAAACCTGCCATCATTCAGGCCTATAACAAAAACAGTATTCCACTCAAGCCCCTTTGCCTGGTGTACGGTTGAGAGTATAACACATTCCCTATCTTCATCCCCTCCCTCTTCTTCTCCGCCCGATGCGCTCTGAAGACTTAATTCACTTATAAAGGTTTCAAGAGAGGTATATTTTAAAGCGAACCTCATCATCTGCTCGATGTCTTCAACTCTATCCTCTGCATTTGGGTAATGGCTGTAGAGATGGTCTTCATAACCGTGTCTGAGTATATGGCTTATAGCAGCAGAAGGCTGTATGAGCGTATTGTTATGCTCCAGACCTTTCAATATTTTTAAAAGGTTTAGGAAGAGGTGG
>JBGOWS010000134.1:0-6160 GCA_041478735.1 Thermodesulfovibrionia bacterium
TGCGAACCTGAATATTGCCCGGTCTTCATCTGATTTGGACTCGAATGAAGTTATCTCATTCATAAGCTCCATCAATCCAGCTATTGCGGTATTAAAGTGGTACTCGCGCTCGATGTCCGCTGTAACCCTTTTAATCGTCTGATGGGTTTTGCGAAATAACCGTGATGCGTTATCAGCTAAGGGTGATGAATTATTTTTTATAAACTTATAACTTGTAACTTGTAACTTATCACTGTTTTTGTAAACAACTCCCCACAGCCTGGTTAAGAACCTGTTCGCACCTTCAACACCCTTGTCTGACCATTCAAGGTCTTTCTCAGGGGGGGCAGCAAAAAGAGAAAATAACCTCGATGTGTCAGCACCATATTTTTCTATTAGATAATTAGGGTCAACAACATTGCCTTTTGACTTAGACATCTTTGCACCATCTTTTATGACCATGCCTTGTGTAAGAAGGTTCTGAAAAGGCTCACTAACATTCAGTAGTCCAATGTCACGAAGAACTCTTGTAAAAAATCTGGAATAAAGGAGATGAAGCACCGCATGCTCAACACCGCCTATATACTGGTCAACAGGCATCCAGAATTTGAGTTCGGAGTCCGGGGTTCGGAGTTCGGAGTTCAAGTCAATATCACCCTTTTTAAAACAATAACGGATAAAATACCATGATGAGTCAACAAATGTGTCCATCGTGTCAGTCTCACGCCTTGCCTTACCACCACATTTTGGGCACTCAGTATTTAAAAACTTCTCAGACTCAAGAAGTGGAGAGCCACCTTTACCTGTAACCTTCACATCCTCTGGAAGTATTATAGGAAGGTCCTTTTCCGGGACAGGAACTATGCCACATTTATCGCAATAAATTATAGGGATGGGAGTACCCCAGTATCTCTGTCGTGAAATGCCCCAATCCCTCAATTTAAAGTTAACCGTAGCTTTACCCAGCCCTTTTTCTTCTATGAATCTTACTATCTGCTGCCTGGCGATCTCACTCCTCAGACCGTTAAACTGACCTGAATTAACAAGTATACCTTCTTCTTCGTATGCCTCTGTGATCTCTGAGAGGAGATTTCCACCCCCTCCCTCGCCCTCCCCCATCAAGGGGGAGGGTATTTTTAGATATCCCTCGGAAGATGGTATCTTTAGATATCCTCCCTCCCCGTGTGGGAGGGGGTGAGGGGGAGGGGGAGCTGACTGCGGTACATCTTCCGGCGTTATCACCACTCTTATAGGTAGATTATATTTCTTAGCAAATTCAAAATCCCTCTGGTCATGGGCTGGAACAGACATTATTGCACCTGTTCCGTACTCTATAAGGACGAAATTTGCAACATATACAGGTACCCTGTCTCCATTTAAAGGATTAATAGCGTAATAGCCGGTGAAAAGCCCTATCTTCTCATCTTCCTTACCATATTTAGTTTTTATAGCATCGAGCGTATCAATATCTTTAACCAGTTTTTCTGACACAGGATGTCCAAGGGCAATACACATAAAGGTCACACCAAATAAGGTATCAGGCCTTGTGGTAAATATTTTTAGCTGTTCAGCCATTCCTTCAATAGGGAAATCCACCTCCACGCCTTCACCCCTGCCAATCCAGTTTTTCTGCATCAGGACTACCCGCTCAGGCCATCCCTTTAATTCGTCGCAACCCTGAAGCAACTCTTCTGCATAGTGGGTAATCCTGAAAAACCATTGTTCAAGCTTCTTCTGAATCACTGTGCTGTCGCAGCGCCAGCATCTTTCATCAATCACCTGTTCATTAGCGAGGACAGTAGCACATGAAGGACACCAGTTTACATAAGAATATTTTCTGTAGGCAAGGCCTCTTTCCAGCATTTTCAAGAAAAACCACTGGTTCCACCTGTAATATTCAGGACTGCAGGTGGTCACCTCTCTTTCCCAGTCATAGCTGAGTCCCATACGGTTAAGCTGTTTTTTCATATTGTTAATATTCTTATATGTCCATTCTGATGGGTGCACATTGTGTTTTATCGCAGCATTTTCTGCAGGCATTCCGAAAGCATCCCAGCCCATGGGATGAAGCACATTATAGCCGCACATCCTCTTGTACCTTGCTATCACATCGCCGATGGCATAGTTCCTTACATGACCCATATGGATTTCACCCGACGGGTAAGGAAACATCTCCAGACAATAGAATTTCTTTTTTGAAACATCCAACTCCGTTATATATATACCTCTTTCAGCCCAGTATTTCTGCCACCTTAGCTCAACTTTTTGAGGATCATATTTTTCATCCAAGGTCAAACTACCTCCCAGAATATTAAAAAACTAACTTAAACTGAAATATACCGGCAAAAATTGCCTGAACGGTATTATAGCAAAAATGACGGAAACGTAGACAAAGTACAATTCATCCTTTTGGTTTCCAACTCTTTAAAATGGGCTGTCATTTCTTTTTATTTTCTTGTATCCAAAAGTTCTCAGAGGGATGTGGATTGCATTACATAGCTGTTCAAGATATAATCATGCTAAATATGGGAAAGACAGCAGGGATAATCATAATAGGTGACGAGATCCTCTCTGGGAAGGTACAGGATTGCAATTCTTTTTTTATGGCTAAAGAGCTAAGGTTACATGGTATAAATTTGTGCCGCATATCGATCCTGCCTGATTTGATAGATGAAATAGCTGAAGAAGTTAGTAAATTCTCAAACAAGTTTGATTATGTCTTTACCTCTGGAGGGATTGGACCAACGCATGATGATGTTACGATAGAAGGCATATCAAAGGCCTTCAATGTTAAACCTGTCATTAACGACACCTTAAAGAAACTGCTCGAAAAGAGACATGTCAATCTAACACCTGAGGAGCTTAAAATGGCAGAAGTACCTGAAGGGGCTGAACTTGTTAGCGATGAAACCCTCACTTTTCCTTTAATAAGCTTCAAAAATATTTTTATCTTTCCAGGCATACCTGAATTTCTCAGGAAAAAATTTTCTGCAATAGAAAAATTATTCAATGAGCCTCCAATATTCCTGAAAAAGGTTTATATACATGAATATGAATCTGCTGTTGCACCTATTTTAAACGAGATACTAACCCTTCATAAAAACATAAAAATAGGATCGTACCCTGTGGTTGACAATAGAGATTATATAGTAATGGTAACACTAGAATCTTTAGATGAAGAGAGCCTCAATTCAGCCCTCGCAGATCTTTTGGACAGACTGCCAAAAGAAAAAATCGTAAGGGTAGAAGAGCAATAAATAATAGTTTCCATATTTTTAAATTCCCTCATGAATGCTTTATCGCCATTGTAGTAATTGTCGATAGTAAGGGCTAGCGTAAACTTATACCCTGAATTTTTTAGGCATGCAAATACTTTAACCCACTTAATTCATAAATTAAATCTAAAACAGGCGGAATATAGTATTTGAGTGGTTTCTATTGCCGATAGTCAGACAGTCTGTCTAATAAAAATAAAGAGGCAAAAGCCTCGGAGCGCAGCGAGAATGAGCGAAAATACTATATTCCGAATCATATTTATGAATAATCAGGGCTAAAGGTTAAACTGAAAGGTGCTCCACTTTTTGCAATTTAAGCACCTACCCGACCATTCAGAAGACGTGTAACCGCAATTTTTACAGTTGTAAGGCAGACTGAAAGTAGGTCTGTTAATATCAATTGCCTTTTTGAATTCATATACAGCCCTATCCATCTGGTTCCTCTTCATATAAAGGTTGCCCATCAGCTGGTATAACTCCGGATAGGCAGTGCCACCTGTATCGATAGACGACAGTGTTTCGAATGCATCATCCACCATCTCGAGCCTGCAATAAAGCTTCCCGAGGAAAAATCTCATCAAAGTATCCTGTGGGTTCTTCGACAAGCTGTTCTTATAAATCCTTATAAGCCTTGCCGGTTCGCCAACATTTATCAGCAAGTCTTCAAGCCTGGAAAGGACTATCTTAGACGATGTTTGTTCATAACTCTTTTCAAGGAGATTAATTGCCTCTTCGGTCTCGCCTTCCCTTAAAAGCACTTCTGCGAGTCCTAATATTGCAGGGATAAAATCCTTTTCTAACCTTAATACCGTCCTGAATGCCTTTTTTGCCTTTTCAAGTTCCCCGTTTTCAAGACTATGCCTGCCATATTCATACTTGTATCCAACAAGGTTTTGCCTCTCACGGTTTCTATCTTTTTCTGCATGCTCATTTTTAAGTATTGCTTTCTGAACAAAAATAAGGTCATCCCACCTGTCCAGCCTTTCAAGTATGTCTCTTTTTTTGTACAGGGCAGAAAGATCTCCCTCGTCTTTATCGAGTATCTCTTCAATGTATCTGAGGGCATCTGACCATCTGCCTGTCTTCTCCATAAGCCCTTCCATGGCAAACAGTGCATTAAGGCTCTGCGGGTTAAGGTCCCATGCCTTCTGATAGTATTCGCGTGCCGCTTGAAAATCCTCTTCAGAAATGGCAATATCTCCGAGTTGAAGCAGCGTATCGAGGTGTCCTGGATCTTCTGAAAGGACTCCTTTGAGCAACTCTTTCGCCTCATCCTTATTATGATAAGCGTGCAGATAGTTCAATGCCTTTGAGTATAATTCCTGAACCTTTGCCTCTTTTTTCCGTTTCTTCTGATATTGCCAGCTATCAAGGTATTTTTTTGTATCTCTCACCATAAAATAAAAAAGCATCGCAAAAGCACCAACCGCGATTGATAGCAATACAAGAGCAATTGTAGGAGTTTCATAAGTCTTACCGAAGGGTATCTTTACAACAGTAACTCCTTGATTAAAGAAAGCAAAAACAGCGAGTGTTGCCAGGAATAAAATAATTATAAATGTAGTAAGCTTACCCATTATCGACACTAATTATTCGATCTGGATTCTTTTGGCATCGATCCAGAGTTTCTCAAGCTCATAAAATGTCCTTGTTTCCTGTTCAAATATATGGACAATAACACCTCCGTAGTCCATAAGAACCCAGTGACTGTATTTTAATCCCTCAATCCCGAGAGGTTTAATGTCAGCCTCATCAAACTTTTCTTCAACCTGTCCTACGATTGCTTTTACCTGTGTAGTACTTTCTCCTGAGCAGATAACAAAATAATCTGCTATCGGGGTCAAGCCTTTTAAATCGAGTACAAGGATATCCTTTGCTTTCTTATCCTGGGCTGCCCTTGCTGCTTTAAGGGCTTTATCTTTACTTTCTAAAGGTTTCCCCTCCCTTCTATCTCTTATTACCATATAACTTATTAGCAATTATATAGGATTCAACCTCTGCTGGCAACAGGTATTTTATGCTTTTACCCTGCTTTATAAGCGTCCTGATCTCTGTTGACGATGTCCCTATCGGGGTAAGTTTGAGAAAGGTAACATCCCTGTTGCTTTTGAGCTTTATACTATATGTTTCAATCTTTGCATTATCAAGTTCTTCCAGGATTCTTCTATTTATTTTAATATAGGGCGATACTTGCAGATCAATAAATCTGAAGCCGGGCCTTGATATGATAACAAAGTTGGTGAGTGTGACAAGTCTTTCTGGATGCCGCCAGTTAGTAATATCCAGAAAGGCATCCACTCCTAGGATAAAGAAAAACTCTACCTCTGGATTATTCTCTTTTAACCGCTCAACTGTAGTTATTGTGTAAGACTTTCCGGACAGCCTGCATTCTATATCTGACAGTTCAAAAAAACGGTTATTGACAATAGCAAGCCCTGTCATATTATATCTGTGTTTTGAGCTAGCCATCTCTTCTGTTTTGAGGGGAGGACTTCCAGCTGGGATAAAAAGAACCTTATCGAACTCGAGCTTTTCCCTAACTTCCTCAGCAGATCTCAGGTGTCCATAATGTATGGGGTTAAATGTTCCGCCGAATATACCTACTTTCATCTAATGTATACTCAAATACCCCTCTTTAATTCCCCCCTTACCAAGGGGGGACATAGGGGGTAATCCCACGTCCTGCATCGTGTATCCTGAATCCTGTATCGTGATATTATTCCCTCAACTGCCCACTTCCGAAAACTATAAACTTTGTACATGTAAGTTCCTCAAGTCCCATCGGCCCTCTTGCATGGATTTTACCGGTAGATATCCCTATCTCTGCTCCGAGGCCAAACTGAAAACCGTCATTAAGTCTGGTGGAAGCATTCACAAAGACCGCTGACGAGTCAACCTCCCGCAAA
>JBGOWS010000020.1:0-16238 GCA_041478735.1 Thermodesulfovibrionia bacterium
AATCCTTCCTGTAAGTCACATCTGTTGGAGCCTCGATAAAGATGCAGATTACGATAGAAATTTGCATTTGAAAGTCTTAACGATATATGATGATTTCCGTTGGAGTAAAATCTTCAGAACAGGTATAAAATTTTAAAAACCTCGAAAACCTGATATAATTCTTTTATTCAGAATATTTTCAGGAGGTGCAATTATGAGATTTGGAAGAATACTTTTAATTCTTTTGGGGATAGTACTGTTTACAGGGTGTGTGTCGTCAAAGGAGTATAAGGCAAGACTTGTTGATATTGATAACCTTAAAACGGATGTTTCAATTCTTGAAGAAAAGCTTAAGGTAAAAGAGGGTGAGAAGGTAGCACTGGAGGCAGAACTCTCGAGGCTTAAGAAGGAAAAAGATGAACTTATAAAGGAGAAGGAGGCGCTCGCAGAGAAAAATGCGGATCTCAAATTCTTACTTGAGGCGAAGAAGGATGAACTAACAAAGGAGCTTGGAAACGTTAAAACAAAACTATCTGAGAAGGAACAAAGGATAAAAGGTATAGAGGATGAATTGAAATCAAAGAATATGCAGATATCAGAATTGAAAGAAGAGATAGCAGGACTTTCGCAAGAAAAATCTAAGGCTATAGAAGAAAAAGAAAAGGCAATAGCAGAACTCAAAAAGACTTATGACAACCTTGTTACAGAATTAAACGAGGAGATAAAGAAGGGGGAGATAGTAGTCACCCAGCTTAGGGATAAGCTCTCCTTAAGCATGGTCGAGAAAATATTGTTCGATTCAGGAAGCGCAGAAGTAAAGAAAAAAGGCAGAAAGGTGCTCGAGAGGGTTGCCGAGATACTTAAGAATGTTACTAACAAGCAGATAAGGATTGAGGGACATACGGATAATGTTCCGATAGGACCAAGAATTATCGGGAAGTTCCCGACTAACTGGGAACTCTCTACAGCGAGGGCAACAAATGTGGTTAAATATCTTCGGGAAAAAGGCATAGATCCAGAAATTCTGAATGCGGCAGGATATTCAGAATACAGACCTGTTGAATCAAATGATACTGAAGAAGGAAAAGCAAAAAATCGAAGGATAGATATAGTCTTGACACCCCTTGATGTAGATAGAGTTACTCGGTAGCCAGACGGAAGTCATCTGACTTTTCAGGCTCATCGACAGGTTTCTGAGTTGAGCAAATAAGGGTGCCTTTGATCTGCATCTGAACCATTTCATCCAGAATTGTAAAATCAACAGCCAGGATGTCATATTCCTCGGGAAGATAATCGTTGAGCAGGAGATCTTCCCTGAATTCCTTTGAGTATTCTTTTTTAAGGATATCTACAAGAAACATGAAACGAGGCTCTCTCCGTAAGCTGTAAAGTTTATCAAGGCTCAGACCAGCTTTTTCTGCTATCTCATTTAGTGTCAGGGTGCCAAAATAGATATGCATCAAAGCAGCAATTTGATAGGAGGATATTACTTTTCCGAATTCAGCCGCCTTTTTACGTAACCAGGTTTCACTTATAAAATAACTCATATTAGCCTAATAGAACTCTTCTTCAGAAACTACCTCTTTTTTTATCCTTGAAACAAATTCCTCAAGTGTTGGTAAGACATATTTTCTTAACCTCCCGGCAACCAGTGCATACATTATGTCGTCACCAACCGTAAGAGTACCTTCATTTATCCATGCCTTTATCGCAACGATGCCCTCTTTTCCCCCAAACTCATTTACCAGGGAGTTTAATTTTTCCCTATCATAAGAGAGATGCATGCCTTTGACAATCTTTCCATCTTTTGAGGTAGCTCTTACGATTCCATTATGTATAAGAAACATCCCGAGTTCTTTGAAATCCGAACCTCTTTTTATATCAGCTATCCATTGCTCAACCATTTAAACCTCCTTTATTGCTTCAAAAGACATTTATTATACATAAAGCAGTCCCATTCCTCTGCCAGGATGGTAAGCCTTTTTTATTGCTTTATTTACAAATTCCTTTGCCCTTCTTACTGATTCGAGAGGAATATGGCCAAGGGCAAGTAGTGCAGTGAGAGCAGCAGAAAATGCACATCCGGTACCGTGATATTCGCCTTTTATCTTTTCACCCTCAATATCATGAAAGTCTCCATCATAATAAAGGTCCAGGGCTATTTCCTCGAGATGCCCGCCGGTAATAACTACAACTTCAGGCCCCATATCTTTCAGTACCCTGGCAGCTTTTTCCATATCATTTTTATCTGCAATCATAATGCCTGTAAGAACAGATGCCTCATATATATTAGGGGTGATTACCTTTGAAAATGGAAAGAGTTTTTCTCTTACTGCATCTAATGTTCCATCGTCAACAAGACTCGTGCCGGAGGAAGAGACTGTTACAGGGTCAATGACAAGGTTGCTCAGTGAATATTCTTTATACATCTCAGCAACAATTTCAACAGCCCATCTGCTATAAAGCAGACCCGTCTTTATTGCATGAGGCTTGATATCAGACAGAAGTACACGAAGCTGTTTCTCGATAAAATCCTTGTCAACAGGAGAGATGGAATCCACGCCTTCTGTATTCTGTGCAGTGATGGCAGATACTACAGAAAGCCCATGCACCTCAAAGGCATTGAAAACCTTTAAATCTGCCTGTAGCCCGGCGCCACCTGTCGGATCAGAGCCGGCTATAGTAAGGGCTATCTTCATTTTATAACACCCCTCACCCTAACCCTCTCCCGCAAGGGGAGAGGGAATTTGCTTGTTTTTGCCCCTCCCTTGACGGAAGGGGGTTAGGGGAGGGTGATAATATTTTCATACTTTATTTTAAGCAATTGCTTATGAATGTTGTATTAAATAAGTCTATACTTAACTTTTGTCCATTTTTCGTAAAGCCTTCTCCACTGTTCTTATAGCACAGAACTCGCCGCACATGCTGCAAACTTCCTGTTCTGTTGGCGGGATCTCAGAACGCCATTGCCGTACCTTTTCAGGATCAAAACTCAATTCTATCTGGCCGTTCCAGTCGAGGTTTTTTCTGCATATTGCCATCTTCCTGTCAAGTTCTATTGCGCCGGGAATGCCTTTTGCGATGTCTGCTGCATGAGCTGCGATTTTTGATGCGATAAGACCTTCTTTTACATCAGCGATATTCGGCAGCCTTATATGTTCTGCTGGAGTTACATAACACAGAAAATCAGCGCCTGCGGCACCTGCGATCGCGCCTCCTATAGCAGCTGCTATATGATCGTATCCCACTGCAATGTCAGTCACAAGGGGCCCGAGAACATAAAATGGCGCACCTTTACAAATCTCCTTCTGGATTTTTATGTTTAGTTCAATCTGATTTAAAGGCACATGACCTGGACCCTCGATGATTACCTGAACCCCGGATTCGAGAGCCCTGTCTCTTAATTCCCCGAGGGTCAGTAGTTCTTCAATCTGGCTCCTATCTGTCGCATCCACAAGACAGCCGGGACGTAATGCATCTCCGAGGCTTAATGTTAAGTCACACTTTTTTGCAATCTCCAGTAGCCTGTCGTAATGTTCATATAATGGATTCTCCCTGTCATTATAAACCATCCATTCAAGAAGGAATGAGCCACCACGGCTTACTATGTCAAGAACCCTGCCTTCATCCTTGAGCCTTTCAATAGCTTTCCTTGTCAATCCACAATGGACTGTAATAAAATCCACTCCCTCTTCTGCGTGTTTTTCTATAATATTAAAAATGGCATCCGGCGTCATCTTTGAGATTGTGCCATTAACCTCTGCAGCCATAACTGCTGCCTCGTATATGGGCACTGTGCCGACCGAGATAGGGGATTTTCTTGAAAGAAGTCTTCGGAGGTCTTTAATAGGGCCGCCTGTTGAGAGATCCATAACAGCATCAGCGCCGTATTTAACAAGTACGTCGAGTTTCTCCAGTTCGTCATCATAAGAAACCTTATCCTTCGATGTCCCTATGTTTGCATTAACCTTTGTCCTCAATCCCCTGCCAATGCCAATGGGCTTTATATTGTGGGTTGTATTTCTTGGAATAACAGTCACACCTTTTGCTATATCTTCTGAAAGCTGTTCCGGTGTTATTCCCTCTGTTGAGGCAACGAGTTTTACCTCATCGGTTATAATTCCTTTTTTTGCCAGCTCAATTCTTGTCATTTCATTAATCTCAAAAATTCCTCTGTTGTTTCTTTAATATTTTCTGCGGTCAGGATTGCAGATATTAATGCTAGGCCATCAGCACCAGCCTTAATTACCTCTTTAACCTTATCCAGTTTTATCCCTCCGATCGCAAGAACAGGTATCGAGACCTTAGATTTTACTTCCCTGAGGATATTAATGCCAATTGGGCTGCCGTATTTCAGTTTGGAGGGAGTCTGATAAATTGGCCCAAGGGTTATAAAATCTGCACTATCTTTCTCTGCTTCCATAGCCTCATCAATGCCATGGGTTGATACTCCAACCAGAAGTTTATCCCCTGCAATTTTCCTGACCGCATGGGCTGGGATGCTATCCTGACCGAGATGTACGCCATCTGCTCCTACAGCAAGTGCAATGTCAACCCTGTCATTGATAAACAATTTTGCACCATATTCTTTTGTTAACTCTGACACCCAGTATCCCATATCAAGCAGTTGTCTCGTTGGCAAATGCTTTTCCCTTAGCTGGATAAATTTCACACCTGCCTTAAGTGCGGTTTCTATTGCAAGATACATCGAACACTGAGCAGTAAATAGCTTGCTGTAAGTTATCAAATATAATTTAAAATCTATCAACTCCTCATCCCCGTCTCACGTTTATAAAGGCAGGACATAATATTTGAGCGGTTTCTTTTGCCGATAGTCCATAAAGTCCACTTTAGTAAAAAAGAGGCAAAAGCCTCGGAGGCCCCGAAAGCTTTCGGGGCAGAGAATGAGCGAAAATATTATGTCCTGCCTCATCTTACAGCATACCCTCTATCGGACTGCTTGCAGTAGCATATAATTTTTTGGAAATTCTGCCAGCCTTATACGCAAGTCTACCGGCAATAACAGCATGTTTCATTGCTGTTGCCATTGCAATCGGGTCTTTAGCCCCTGCGATGCCTGTATTGATTAATACCGCATCGCAGCCGAGTTCCATTGCTATAGTTGCATCAGATGCAGTTCCTACGCCTGCATCGACAATAATAGGTAGTTTAACCGTTTCAAGTATTATCTTTATGTTGTAAGGGTTCCTTATGCCGAGACCCGAGCCTATAGGTGCGCCGAGCGGCATAACAGCAGCAGCGCCAGCATCTTCGAGCCTCTTTGCCATCACAGGGTCATCATTTGTATATGGGAGGACTATAAATCCTTCTTTTGCAAGGATTCCGGTTGCCTCTAAAAGCCCCCATGTATCAGGGAAAAGGGTTTTTTCATCTCCGATTACCTCAAGTTTTATAAGGTCTGATATGCCTGCCTCTCTGGCGAGTCTTGAATATCTGAGGGCATCTTCAACAGTATAACAACCAGCAGTATTCGGTAGTATCTTGTATTTCTTGGGGTCAATGTAGTCAAGCAGGTTTTCGGATTTTCTGTCTATAATATTTACCCTCCTAACGGCAACAGTTACCACATCTGCGCCAGAAGCCTCAATAGCCTTTTTTGTTTCTTCGAAGTCCTTATACTTACCCGTACCGACCCAAAGCCTTGATTGAAACTCTATTCCTCTGATTACAAGTTTATCAATCATGTGTTTTACCTCCTTTCACCTGAAAATACCTTTATAACACACCCCCAACCCCTCTTAATAGAGGGGTTGGGGGTGTGTATTTTCATTTCCCTTTGTGCCGACTTGTCGGCATGTGTGTTTCATTTAAATCATTAAAACCCTTTGTAACAGTAATTTGTACAGCTTTGAGACCCTTCGCTTCGCTCAGGGTGACACCGAGGATCATCCGCCTCCAACAAAATTCACTATCTCAACTTTATCTCCGTCATTAAGCCTAAAGGTTGAGTAGTCAGCTTTCTTTATTATAGATAGGTTCACCTCAACAGCAACCTGACCTGGCCTGATCCGAAGCTCGTTAAGAAGCTCCATTATGGTCCCTGCATTAGTTTTCTCCATTATTTCTCCGTTAACTGTAAGTCTCATAAAAAAAACAAAAACCGCATCCCTGAGGATACGGTCTAACTTCCCTTTCCTACGCCGGCATTATCCGTATCAGGTTCATGGGGTCTCTTCCGTAACTTTACGGAAGACTCTCAGGCTTTACAGCCTCCCCCAGGGGATGATTTAAGTATAAATTAGGTTTAATTGAATGTCAACTTAACGTATTTATCTTATGCGCCAGGCATCCAGCCCCAAATCCATTGTCTATATTCATTACTGCAATCCCTGGCACACAAGAATTCAACATTGCAAAAAGGGCGGTTAACCCATTAAGGCTTGTACCATAGCCGATTGAAGTTGGAACAGCAATAATTGGCTTATCTGTAAGGCCACCGACAACAGAAGGGAGAGCGCCTTCCATACCCGCAACGACTATAATTACCCTTGCAGAAATGATGGATTTTTTGTTATCCATAAGCCTGTGAATCCCTGCCACACCAACATCGTAAACAGTCTCAACCCTGCTCCCAAGAAATGATGCTGTGACTGCCGCCTCTTCTGCAATAGGTATATCAGAAGTTCCTGCGGAAAGTATAAGAATCTGACCCTTCCCCTTTTTATTCCTATTTGCCGATATCGCACCTGACAAAGGATAAAAGACTGCATCTCTAATTTTGAGGCTATCATATATATCTTTTGAGGCCTTTGTGATCAATAACTTTTTGCTTTTTTTGTACATAGAGTGTGCTATGTCAACAACATCTTCTATTTTTTTACCTTCAGCAAATATCACTTCAGGAATTCCCTGTCTTATATGTCTGTGGTGGTCAATCTTAGCAAAGGATAGGTCTTCATATGGGAGATGTTTTAATCTGTTAAAAGCATTGTCTATACTTAACTTCCCTGATTTTACAGAGCTGAGAATCTTTTTTATATTTAAACCGTCCATTATAGTAAATTTTTAAAATAAGTAGACATAACTGAACAAATCCCCCTTAATCCCCCTTTAGTAAAGGGGGATTAAGGGGGATTAGGACTACTCATAAAATTCTGTTTTCAGCGAGCGTTCCATTAAATCTTTGACGGCAAGTACAGGATCCTTATCCTCATTAATAACCTTGTAGACCTGCTCTACAATAGGCATCTCAATATTATATTTTTTTGACAGGTCATATGCTGATTCCGCAGTTGCCACTCCTTCTGCAACACTTTTTGTCTGATTTAAAATATCTTTAAGCTTAATACCCTGCCCGAGTTTAGCGCCTACTGTATAATTCCTTGATAAAGGACTTGTACACGTGAGAACCAGATCTCCTATTCCACTAAGTCCTGAGAATGTTCTTTCTTTTGCGCCCATTGCAATACCAAGTCTTGTCATTTCGGCAAGCCCTCTTGTTATAAGAGAGGCCCTTGCGTTGTTGCCGAGACCGAGGCTATCAGAGATTCCAGCTGCAATTGCCATCACATTCTTTAAAGCGCCTCCGATCTCTACGCCAATTATATCGTCATGTGTGTAAACTCTGAAATTATTTAGACTAAAAACTTCTTGAAGCATATATCCTATATTTTTATCTTCTGCTGCTAGTGTAACAGCAGCAGGCATTTTTTTTATCACCTCTTTTGCAAAACTCGGACCTGAAAGTACTGCAACAGGGTGAGCTGAAAGTTCTTTCAATATAGAAGAAACTGTCAGAAGGGTTCCTCTTTCTATGCCTTTTGATGCACTGATGATTATTGTTTGATCGGGTATGTAAGGAAGAGCTTCTTTAAATACAGCCCTTGTAAACTGTGCAGGCACAGCATTTACTATATAGCGCGCCTTTTTTACCGTAACATCGATACTATATGTAACTGTGAGAGTATCTGGAAGTATAATATCTGGTAAATAGATGCGATTTATTCGCGTGTTATTTATCTCCTCAGCGAGCTCTTTTTCGTGGACCCAGAGGGTTACATCGTAGCCTTTATCTGACAGGAGGCATGCGAGTGTTGTTCCCCAGCTTCCTGCGCCTATAACAGAAATATAACTCATAGTTTAACCTTATACCACTTTATTTGATACACGATACATGATACATGATACACGATGTCCATTATTTTTTTATTTTGTATCCTGCATCCTGGATCTTGCATTATCTTTAATTTGTGCTTTCTCGATCTTAGCCCATGAATCACGTAGCGATACAGTCCGGTTGAATACGAGTGCTCCTTCTGAAGAATCAGGATCGACACAGAAATAGCCTTGTCTCTCGAACTGATATCGATTTCCTGGTGGTGCGCCAGCTAAGCTTGGTTCAACATGGCACGATGTCAATATTTCCAGCGAATTCGGATTCAAATAAGATTTGAAATCACGACCCTCCTCTTCATTGTTTGGGTCTGTTTTCACAAAGAGATGATCGTACAGGCGAATTTCAGCTTTGAGTGCGTGGGCAGCCGAAACCCAGTGCAGGGTCGCCTTAACCTTGCGTCCATCCGGCGAGTCACCGCCCCGTGTCTTTGGATCATAGGTACAGTGCAACTCGACCACTTCGCCGGTTTGTTCATCCTTAGCTACCCCCACACAAGTGATAAAATACGCGTACCGTAGCCGCACCTCCCGACCGGGGGCCAGACGGAAGAACTGTTTCGGCGGATCCTCACGGAAATCATCTCTTTCGATGTACAGCACACGTGAAAAAGGGACCTTCCGTATTCCCATGCTGGCATCCTCTGGATTGTTTACAGCCTCCAACTCTTCAATCAGCTCTTCCGGATAGTTGTCTATAACCACCCGAAGGGGGCGCAACACCCCCATCACACGTGGAGCCTGTTTGTTCAAATCTTCACGGATGCAGTGTTCGAGCAGTGCCATATTTACCATACTATCCCTTTTGGCTACTCCGATGCGCTCACAAAAGTTTCTGATTGACTCTGGTGTGTAGCCGCGTCTGCGCAAACCCGATAGTGTAAGCATTCTTGGATCGTCCCATCCAGTGATGTATCCTTGTTCCACCAGTTCTATAAGCTTTCGTTTGCTCAACACGGTATAGCTGAGATTGAGGCGGGCGAACTCTATTTGCTGTGGATGATAGAGTTTCAATTCATTAAGGAACCAGTCATACAAGGGACGATGATCTTCAAATTCCAGTGTACAAATAGAATGAGTTATCCCTTCGATAGAATCCGAAATGCAGTGGGCGAAATCATACATCGGATAAATGCACCACTTGTCGCCTGTTCTGTGGTGAGGTGCCCGTAAAATGCGGTAGATGACCGGATCCCGCATGTTTAAATTTCCGGATGCCATGTCAATTTTAGCTCGAAGTACTCGGGAACCTTCCTCGAACTCTCCTGCCCGCATGCGCTCGAACAAGTCAAGATTTTCTTCGACCGAACGCGTGCGATACGGACTATTCTTGCCGGGCTCGGTCAAGGTTCCGCGGTACTCTCTGATCTCCTGTGCACTCAAGTCACAAACATAAGCCTTACTATCTTTGATTAGCTGTACTGCGTACTGGTACATCTGCTCAAAGTAGTCCGAGGCGTAGAACAGCCGATTACCCCAATCGAATCCAAGCCAGCGAACATCTGATTTGATCGACTCTACATATTCCAATTCCTCTTTGATTGGATTGGTATCATCAAAGCGCAAGTTGCAAAGGCCTCCGAATTCGGCAGCGATACCGAAATTGAGGCAGATGGATTTGGCATGTCCGATATGCAGGTAGCCGTTCGGTTCCGGTGGAAATCGTGTATGGACCCGGCCGTCGTTTTTGTTTGCCTTTACGTCTTCTGTGATAATATTCCGGATAAAGTCAAAGGGTGGAGCAGAGCCGGCAGTAGTCGTATCCGTATCTTCTCCCTCGTTTGTTCTTTCTGTTATATCTTTCAAGGCTTTTTCTCCTAAATTTTGAGCATCATGCCAATAAATTCATCTACATTATAAACCATAATTTTAACACATTCTATACCTTATAATGCGCCTTTATAAGATTTTTTGCTGATGAAATAATAAAATTTAACCCGAATAATGCAGACATTGTTCAAATTGTTTTTATCGCCTTCTCTAACCTTCTCAGGGTCTTTTCCTTGCCGACAATTTCAATCACGTCAAATATTCCGGGACTTTCTTTCCTGCCTGTTATAGCGATGCGTACAGGCTGGGCTACATTGCCAAGCTTGATATTGTGCTTTTCAACAATGGACATAAATACCTTCTCGATCTCGGTTGCAATAAAATTATCGAGTGTTTTGAGTGCGTCTTTTACCTCAGTCAGGCTAGAAAGGCTTTTTTCATTTAAGAATTTATCTTTTGCTTTCAAATCATATTCGATATCTTCGGCTATATAATATTTTAATGAATTGGCAAGCTCTATAAGGGTCTTTGAACGTTCCTTTAAAGTAAAGATCGCCTTTGAAAGCCATTCTTTATCAAGGATTTGGCCCTCTGTGATAATTTTTTCCTTTACAAGAAATGGCATAACAAGTTCAACGAGATTTTCTGGCATTGAGTTAATGATATATTGACTATTAAGCCAGAGAAGCTTTTCAGGGTTAAAAACTGCAGCGGATTTCCCGACATTATCAAAAGAAAAATACTTTATTAACTCATCAGGTGTAAAAACCTCCTGGTCTCCATAAGACCAACCGAGGCGAACCAGATAATTTACAAGTGCATCAGGGAGATAACCCATTTCTTTATATGCTATAACCGACGTTGCACCATGCCTTTTACTGAGTCTTGTCTTATCAGCGCCTAAAATCATCGGAAGATGTGCGAAAAAAGGCACTTCATAGCCGAGGGCTCTATATATATGTATCTGTTTAGGTGTGTTGTTAAGGTGGTCATCGCCTCTGATAACATGTGTAATATTCATATCCACGTCATCAACTACTACGGTAAAATTATATGTAGGTGTTCCGTCAGAGCGCATGATTATAAGGTCATCGAGCTGGGTATTTTCAAAGACTATCCTGCCTTTGATCAAATCATTGACAACAGTCTCTCCTTTCTGTGGCATCTTAAACCGAACTGCGGGTTTTCTTCCGGGTATGGGTTCTTTTAAATTTCTGCACCGGCCATCGTATTTTGGTGATTTACCCTGTGCTAATGCCTCCTGTCTCCTTTGCTCAAGTTCCTCGGGTGAGCAATAACAGCAATAAGCCTTTTCTTCATTTAAAAGTTTATCGGCATATCTTCTATAGACATCAAACCTGTCTGTCTGCCTGTATGGTCCTTCATCCCAGTCGAGGTTAAGCCACTTCATCCCTTCAATAATTGAGTGTATATATTCTTCAGTTGAACGTGTCCTGTCAGTATCTTCAATCCTGAGTATAAATGTGCCTTTATTATGTCTTGCATAAAGCCAGTTAAAAAGGGCTGTCCTTGCTCCGCCTATATGCAAATGTCCTGTAGGACTTGGTGCAAACCTCACTCTTACCATTACCTAACCCTCCCCAATGTTAGCAGTATATTATAGAAATAAACCCGAAAATTGCATTTGTCCAAATTATAGCAGGATAGAAATTTCCTGAGGTATTCATTCATCTGTCATAGCATCTTCTTAAATTCCAATTTCAAAAACCTTTTTGTCTCATCTGATACCTTAAATCTTTCATCTCCTCTGAAACCGGCGATCCAAACAATGTTGGTTCCTGATACAATTATAGGTATTGCATCCCTTTCATCTCTCGGAACTTTTTCATCCACAAAATAGTCCTGGAGTTTCTTTCTTTTCCCGAATCCCGCGGGATAGAAAAAATCACCTTTTTCTCTTGACCTCACTATAATTACAGATCCGGTTTTATCTGCATCGAATACTGCCATTGTTTTCTTGTCTCCGTAACTATCTGCCTTATCATCTATGGATGCTTTTATCGCAGCCCTGATCTCATTCAGAAAAACCTCTCCGGGCACAGTAAGTGTGAAAGTGCCCAGTTTCTGAGGAGTTTCGGATGTAATAACCAACGTTGAATAATTCTTTATAACCTTTAGTCCCTTTGGTAGGTAAAGCCTGTCTCCTTGCCTTCCCTGTTTTATTAAATCAATAATGTCTTCTATATGAGTAAATTCTATGCCCCGAAGACCTTTTGTAGCATCTATAGCCCTTCTTAGAACCCTTCTGAGTATAACCTTTTCCATTGCCTCCAACGGTATGAGAAATAGTTCTAGGCGAGAATCCGTCTTCCTGCAGATCAACTTCATCAGAGTCTTTGTGACAATGATATCAAAATATTTCTCTTCTTCCCTCAAGATATCCATTGTTCTTGACAGGGTCTGTGTTATATGAGGATTAATTTTTTTGATTTCAGGGATGAATGAGAGTCTAAGCCTGTTTCTGAGGTAATCTTTTTTAAGATTCGATGAATCAGTGATATAGTTGATTCTCTGTTCGTCGAGGAATTCTTCAATTTCTCTTCTCTCAGTCTCTATTAATGGCCTAATGATGTTCCCCCTCACAGGTGGTATCCCGGAAAGACCTTTCGGCCCTGAGCCCCTGAAGAACCTCATTAAAAATGTTTCGAGCTGGTCATCTGCTGTATGCCCCAGTGCGATTTTGTGTGCATTTACTTCATAAGCTGTTTCTTCGAAGACCCTGTAGCGTAGTTCCCTTGCAGCGTCTTGTTTATTAATCTTTTTTTCTTTCGCATAGGACTTTACTTCAATTGTTTTTGTTAAAAATGGCACATTGAGCTTTTTGCAAAGAATTTTACAGAAATCAACTTCTTCTGGTGTTTCCTCTGGCCTCAGGCCGTGGTCAATGTATAAGGCATGCAAGTCAAGCCTGAACCCGTCCTTAAGGTTATTAAGAATATGAAGGAGGCATACTGAATCCGGTCCGCCTGAGAGGCCGATTAGAATCTTTTCCCCTCCAGAAAGCATAGAGTGTTTCTTGACGGTAGCGGTTACTTTATTAATAAAATTCTGGGATAACACTATATTCTTACTTTATGAATCTTTTTTTAATATTTCAAGATATTCTTCCCACTCAATAGGGAGAAGATATTTCTTTTTATTGTTACATTCCTTGCAGGAAGGAACGACATTCCCTTTATTTGACCTGCCTCCCCTTATTAAAGGAACCAGATGATCCATCGTGAGTTCTGTTGGAGATATTTTTTTCCTGCAGAAATAACAGATGCCCTCTGCACATTTCCTCTTCCACCATTGGGATTTCCTAAGCCTTTGTGCTTTAATTTTTTCCCTTTTTATCTCTTCTTCATTAACATATGAAATAAAAGAATCCATAAAACATTTTAACCTATTAGAAAAGCTTACCCAAACCACCTAACCCTGGTAACTGCAAGCCTCCTGTAAGTTTTGACATTTCACTGTTTACCATCTCCTGTGCGCGGTGCAATGCCTCATTTACAGCTGCCAGGATAAGGTCCTGGAGCATTTCAACGTCATCTGGATTAACAACATCCTTCTCAATTTTTATTGAAACAATATCACCTGCTCCACTTGCTACCGCTGTAACCATCCCACCCCCTGCAGTTGCCTCAACAGTCTTTTTCTTCGCTTCTTCCTGCATCTTCGCCATTTCGGCCTGAAGCTTCTGTGCCTCACGCATTATGTCTCCAAGCATCTTTTTTGACATATCATCCTCCCACACCCCCCTTTAATTCCCCCCTTGGTAAGGGGGGACAGAGAGGGGTAATTTTATTTTTCATCTTCAGTTATCGGTGTTACATCAACAATCCGGCCATCAAAAAGTTCGAGGACCTCTTTAATAGCTGGATCCGCCATCACCTTTTCTTTCAGGTCTTTTTTGCGGATGGTCTTCTTCTTTACAGTTTCTACCTCTATCTTGATTGTATCCCCGAGTTCTTCGGAGAAGATTTGCTCTATTGATCTCACATTCTTTTTGATGGAATCGGCAAAAAGTGAATCCCCTCCATTGAGAGTTATAAGCAGTTTATGCCCGCTAAGTCTTAACGTTGCCTTTGATAATTTCGAGGCAAGCGGGGGTTCCATCTTTTTGATGGCCCTGTCATATATTTCATCCTCCAGGATTTTTTCATCTATTGGTTTTTCAATAGGCTCCGTCTCAGCGGGTGGCCGGGGCGTTAAATTTTTTAACTCTTCATCCGGCAACTTCTGTTTGGCGGGTTTTGTTTCCCTTTCGACAAACATTTGATCGGTTTCTTCCACAGCTGTTCGCACTTTGAGACCCGAATTTTGCATCTCGGGACTCAACTGTATATATTCCTCTATATTTTCCATAATCTCTTTCAGCGGTTTAATATTACTAAGAAAACTCGCCTTTATAAGGGACATCTCTAAAGCAAGGCGGGGAGACGATGTATTTCTTATATCAATCTCTGCCTTCATTATTTCCGAGAGCAGAAGGGTAAGCTGGTCTTCAGACGTCCTTAATAAGATATCCTTAATAACATCCATCTCCTCCTTGCCCAGATCAAGTATTTCCTCAGGCTTTTTCACAATGCTTGCAACAAGTATATCCCTTAGGAACTGAACGAGTTCTTTGGTGAAAGACCGGATGTCAGTGCCTTTTTCCATGAGCTCGTCTGTAATCCTCAATATTTTCTCCCTTTCCCCTTCAATCAATGCTATGGATAGCTGAGAAAGAAGTCCGAAGTCTGCTATCCCGAGTAAGTCTTTAACATCAGATTCTCTTATATCGGATGAAAAAGATGATACCTGATCCAGGATTGTTAGCGAATCTCGCAGACTTCCGTCTGCAGCCCTCGCAATCATTTCAATGGCCGTACCAGAAATGCTGATACCTTCGGCATCCGATATCTTTTTTAATCTTTCCTTTATATTATGGCTTGGTATCCTCCTGAAAGGCAGGTGTTGACAACGTGAAAGTACAGTCGCCGGGATCTTTTTGGGGGCTGTTGTAGCAAGGACAAAGACAACATGGGGTGGGGGTTCTTCAAGAGTTTTTAATAGGGCATTGAATGCGGCATCAGACAGCATATGAGTTTCATCGATGATATAGACCTTATACCTTCCACCTGAAGGGACATATTTTACCCTTTCCCTGAGATCTCTTATATCATTTACGCTGTTGTTCGATGCTCCGTCTATTTCCATTACGTCTAGAGAAGAACCATCCGTTATTGAAATGCAAAATGTACATGATCCACAAGGAGAAGACGTTGGCCCATGCTCACAGTTCAGCGCCTTTGCCAGTATTCTTGCTGTAGAGGTTTTACCAACCCCTCTTGGGCCAGAGAAAAGATAGGCATGTGCAATCCTTCCCTGGGTTATAGAATTTTGAAGGACACGTATAATGGAATCCTGACCGATAAGATCATCAAACCCCTGAGGTCTCCATTTTCTTGCTAAGACTAAATAGCTCATATCTTTTTAAATAGTCAGTTCTTTCTTGTCTTTTTGCAGCCCGGGAACAACTACCTTCGGCACCCAGGGATAATGCTTACCGCTGCTTCCTTCCGGACCTGACGGATTTCACATCCACCTGCTGCGAAGGGCTGGTCCCAGGCTGCAGAAAGACATCCAACTAAGGCTGGAGGCTGGAAATTAAAATTTTCAGGATATTTTAATTTAAAATTCATAACTTTTAACTGTCCTAACTGGCGGAGAGAGTGGGATTTGAACCCACGGTACGGGTTTAGCGTACACACGATTTCCAGTCGTGCTCCTTCGGCCTCTCGGACATCTCTCCAAACGATCTATGATACCTTGAATTGATATCCCTTGTAATTCGCTGCCGTATCTCCTATGAGACCCTCCCCTTTATCCCATCCCATTAAGGGAGGGAAGACATGTTTGGGGATATCTTATAGCCTATTATAGGGTTTATTTTTTCAAATGATATTTTACAGCTTTATTAAGATTAAAGAAAAGAGATGTATAAAATCAAGGTTGGTATGTGAGCTTTTTCTTTAGTAACTCGTTTACCATCTGAGGGTTTGCTTTCCCTTTTGTTAATTTCATTACCTGACCTACGAAGAAACCTATGAGTTTTTCCTCTCCTGCCTTATATCTTTCAACCTCTTTTGAATTCTTTGCAACCACATCATCCACAACCTTCTCTATCTCCCCCGAATCGCTTATCTGTATTAATCCCTTCTCCGTAATAATAGCTTCTGCAGTTACTTCCTGCATTTCCATTTTTACTTTTAGCATTGGCAAAGTAACATCAAGTGTTGTTTTAGTTTTTTTATACATTTCTTCAAAGACAGTCTTTGCTATCTTTCCGCTGATAGTGCCATTGT
>JBGOWS010000293.1:0-2896 GCA_041478735.1 Thermodesulfovibrionia bacterium
ATTAACGGTGCTACAAATATAGAAGGCTTGTATGCAGCGGGTGAGGTTACATGCACAGGTGTCCATGGTGCAAACAGACTTGCATCAAATAGCCTTCTCGAAGGCCTTGTTTTTGGCGCAAGGGCGGGCAGGGCAGCATTAGACACACCAATTAACAATAAGCAATTAGCAATGAGCGTTAAAGAAAGTACTCTTAGCTCTTTGCTCTTTGCTCATCGCTCCCCTATCCCTGATTATGAAGAAACAAGGCATTCGTTGAGGAAATTGATGTGGGAGAAAGTCGGCATAATAAGATGTGAAGAGTCTCTCAGTGAAGCAAGGGCAAAACTTGAGAAATGGTTATTTATCCTGGATAAAAACGTTGTAACAAGACGTGAACTTGAACTTAAAAACATGCTTACAGTGGCAAAATTAATTACAGAAGCAGCCAGTTTGAGAAAGGGGAGTGCCGGGGCCCACTATAGGTCTGATTTTCCACAAAGAGGTAATAGATGGCAGGAGCATATAGCATTTAAGAAGGAAGAAAAAGGTTTGGGCTATGAGTTCACTAAGTGATAGGAAACATAGAAAGGCAAAGATAGTTTGTACTATCGGACCCTCATCGGCCAATAAGGAAGTTATTATAGCTCTCGTAAAGAATGGGATGGATACTGCAAGGTTGAATTTCTCACATGGTGACCATGACACTCATAAAAAAAGTATAGAGCTTATACGGGATATTTCAGGTAAATATAATAGGCCCGTCGCAATCTTACAGGATCTTCAGGGTATAAAGATCAGGGTTGGGCTTATCGAGGGCGGTGCAGTCGAATTAAAAAGGGGCAGGACAGTTCTTTTAATACCCGGAGAAGGTATTGGAAATCAAGAAGAGATATTCATCTCTTACCCTGCGCTTCTCAGGGACGCCAAGAATGGAGATAAGATCCTCCTCGATGATGGCTTGATCCAGCTTTCTGTTATTGGTAGGGCAAAAAATGCCCTCAGAGCAAAGGTGCTTGAAGGTGGGATATTAAAAGACAGGAAAGGCGTCAATCTTCCTGGGGTAAAGTTATCCGTCACATCATTTACAGAAAAGGATGAAAAAGACCTTTTGTTTGGAATAAGCATGGGTGTTGATTATATTGCAATATCCTTTGTGCGGGATGCTGGTGATATCAGGACAGTTAGGAGATGGCTTAAAGACAAGGGGCAACAGATTCCACTCATCGCAAAAATAGAAAAACCAGAGGCCCTGTCCAATATCGAAGAAATCCTATCTGAGTCTGATGGGATAATGGTAGCAAGGGGTGACCTCGGTGTTGAAATCCCTCCCGAAGAGGTTCCGTTAATACAGAAGGAATTAATTAATAAAGCAAATAAAAATGGAAAGATTGTAATCACTGCAACACAGATGCTTGAGTCCATGACCGAGCACCTGAGGCCGACAAGGGCTGAGACTACAGATGTTGCCAACGCAGTACTTGATGGGACAGACGCGCTGATGCTTTCTGCAGAAACAGCAACTGGAAGGTATCCTGTTGATGCCATAAAGATGATGGACAGAATTATAAGACACACAGAATTCATAAAAGAGGGTGAATCTGCATATATTCGTGGAAACACATTTGCAGAGGCCACAGCAGATGCGGCATGCAGGGCAGCAGAGGATATTAGGGCAAAGGTACTTGTTGCTTTTACACAGTCAGGGTTTACAGCCAGGCTTTTGTCAAAGTTCAGGCCCAGGGTTCCAATAATTGCTTATACACCTGATGAAAGAATAAAAAGCAGGGTGTGCCTTTACTGGGGGGTTACCCCAAAAATTATGAAGCTACCGGCAACCACCGATGAGATGATAACAAATGTGGAAAGAGCTCTTGTCGAGGAACGCATTGTGAAAAAGGGTGACGGTATTGTAATCACCTCAAGTTCTCCCCTGTTAACTCTTGGGAAAACAAACTTTATGAAACTACACAGGATAGGGGAGTAGATTTAAAGTGACAACAAAATCTGATTTAATTGTAGAAACATTTTAATGGTTCTTTCTCATTTCAAGTGGGTAAATTCCATGCCTTATAAGGAGCAACCTTACTTTAATCCCCTCCTTTATAAGGAGGGGGAGGGGAGGTTTTGGTTATTTTGCAGACGATGAACTTAATTTATTCATTGAGAAAATGTTAGAGGCAGAAGGAATCATAATCGGCTCTCCTACATATTTCAGCAATGTTTCTACTGAGGTAAAAGCCCTTATTGAAAGAGCCGGACTTGTTTCAGTCGCTGATGGGCATCTTTTTAAAAGAAAGGTTGGAGGCAGCTGTTGTGGCTGTGAGAAGGGCGGGGCAACACATGTATATTCAAGTATAAATTTCTTTTTCGGGATTGGGCACATGATTATTCCGGGTTCAAGTTACTGGAATCTTGGGATCGGCAAAAATCCAGGGGATGTACTAAAGGATGCAGAGGGTATAGCAACATTCACAGATTTAGGGCAGAACATGGCATGGTTGCTTAAAAAACTTTTTGGATAGAATTTTAGCGTATTTACAAAATATTGCGACCGACAAGATATTCAACAATTGATTAATTTTTAGATATGGATTATTATAGCTATAAATATAGCTAATTATAGGTAATGTCAAAAGTTTTATGAAAAAGGATGGGACAGTATGAAACCACAGAGAGCACAGAGGAATACTCTGTGTTCTCAAGAAAAGAACTTCAGACAGGGTTACCATGCTTTTCAAGGTGTGGGCCATGGTAGGATAATAGAATTCTGGTCATTACAATAAAGAAAAGAGGGAAATTAAGAGAAGGAAAATCCAAATAGAGAAAGCCTATCAGAGGACACAGAGGGGAGGGAATAAAATTTCCTCAATATTGTTGATATTTAAGTGTTTTCTCTGTGTTCTCTGTGGTTAAG
>JBGOWS010000233.1:0-3889 GCA_041478735.1 Thermodesulfovibrionia bacterium
AACCAATTATCACCGGTTAAAAATGGACCCACTACCAGAAATGTACCATGCTAATAGCATTGTTTTTTTGTGATATCATACTGCGCATAATTAAGTAGACAACCGGTACTTCTTATCTTAAAATCCGCCACGAATCCCGCTGCAAACTTGCCCTCCTGTGCAGGCGATCTGGCTCCTTGACAACAGTATCATTAATTGATACTATAAGTTGTGACCGCGAAGCATCAAAAGACACTAGTACTGATTTTTGAGAACCCGCTTAGATCGGATGTCAATTGGGCGGATATTGTGGCATTACTGCGGCACATAGGGGCAGAGATAAGTGAGGGAAAGGGATCGAGGGTCAGGATTGCTCTCAACGGCATTAGGGCGGTTTTTCACCGTCCACATCCAGGAAGGGAAACCGACAAGGGCGCGCTTAAATCAATGCGAAGGTTTCTTGTCGAAGCAGGAGTAAAACCATGATGGAATACAAGGGATACACAGCAAAAGTAGAGTTTAATGATGAGGCTGAGATCTTCCACGGCGAAGTGATTGGCATAAAAGATGTAGTAACCTTTCAAGGGAAGACCGCAAAGGAGCTTAAGAAGGCCTTCAAAGAATCAGTTGACGATTATCTTACCTTCTGTAAAGAGCGAGGAGAGGCCCCCGATAAGCCGTTCACAGGTAAGTTTGTTGTCCGCGTTTCTCCTGAGTTGCACAGAAAGATTTATCTGTCCGCGAGGCTTTCCAACGAAAGCATTAACGCATGGCTGAATGAGAAGCTGGACCGCGTTGTTAATGAAGAACTGAAAGAGTGTGGAGCATAATAGCTGGCTTGCTCCGGAATTAGTGACAGGAATAGAACGGAATGCCTGATAGCAATGCGCTGGAATATGCAAGCAGTCTAGATTCATCATATATAGAGTCAATGAAATGGGTAGTCCCAAAAAAAGAAACAAGGGGTCAATTCTTTCTTATTGACAATAACCCCCTATTCTCAGCACCTGCACTTACGACGTGCAAGTTTTTGTACCAGTTCCGCTCGATGATCCCTGATGCCGTGAAGCACACCGGTCCGGTGCCAGGAACAACCGGGGGAAAGATACTCCAGGCATATAACGAATTCAAAAAGGGATACAAGAAAGCCGGGAAAATCCCGGAGCTCTGGGATGGGAAGACGGCTGAACGCATTATAAAAATCCTTCTGTCCGCTTAAAAAGACCTCTCTGCCTGTGACAGGCGCTGAGTTTATGAGACTTGAAGAGGGGAAAGCAGTTGGGATACTTTAATTATGATTGAAATACTATATGGGGTCAGGTCCCTCAGCATTTATACTTATTACGAAAAAGTAGTATGTCTTTTTTGCAGGAAAGGATAGTGTAATGATTATACTTGGCCTCAATGCCTATCACGGTGATTCATCTGCCTGCATCCTTGTTGATGGCAAGCTGCTCGCTGCAGCGGAGGAGGAACGTTTTACAAGGATAAAACATTGGGCGGGGTTTCCATTCGAGGCGATTAAATATTGCCTTGATGAGGCTGGGGTTAGAGTTGAAGATATAAACCATATCGCAGTGAATCGAAATCCTAATGCGAATAGTACTGTTTGTCTTGAGCAAACTCTATTCAAACAATCACCAGATTAACGGAAGTTGAACTCCTCCTGTATGATATAATTTGAATTATATGAATGTATGGTTTAAAAAATGGAGGTTAGAATAAAATGAAAGATGAAGAGCTTTTGAATCGCATTACCATTAATCCTTCAATCTTTGGTGGAAAGCCAATCATTCGGGGGATGCGGATAGCTGTTGAACACATTCTTGGGATGCTTGCCGCTGGCTCTACAGTTGAAGAACTGTTAGAAGGTTATCCTTTTCTGGAAAAAGAAGATATACAAGCGTGTCTGGTTTATGCTCACCGGATAGTTGCACACGAAAGGATTGAGCCGGCTTTAGTTACAGATTAATAATGAAATTCTTGCTCGACAGTTGCATTTCAAGCTTTGCTGTAAGAGATCTCAGAGATGCTGGTTTTGATGTTTTGTGGATACCAGAAGGTGGCAAAGACCCAGGTGATGATGCAATTATGCAGAAAGCTTTTGATGGAGATTTTATATTAGTTACTGCGGATAAGGATTTTGGAGAGCTTGTTTTTGTATTCGGTAGGCCTCATCCAGCAATAATAAGACTGGTAGATATCCCTGCAAGAAATCAAGGTAAAGTGTTACTGAAATTAATAGAGACACATTGCGCTGATATTGAAAAAAAGGCATTGATTACTGTTGATAGGTACCGCGTTCGCGTGTGTCTGCCTGACTAAATTTAATAGATTCGGTGAAAATGGGGTCAATTCTTTACTATTGACAGTCTGGTCTATCTGGTTCATTTGGTTTCTCTAAATTTAATCCTCTGGATTGGAATTGAGCTTCGCTGGAATTGAATACTTCGCATTGGAAGTGACCCTCCGGCTGGAAGAATATAAAAGAAACAAGGGGTCAATTCTTTCTTATTGACAATAACCCCCTATTCTCAGCACCTGCACTTACGACGGATAAAAAGGGGACGGTTCTATTTTTAGCTCCGAGATAGATTTGAAAGACAGGCATTGAGTGGCTTTTCAGTCTCCCCCAGCAACCCCAAAAAATATATATCGCATGTCCCTTGTTCCAGAGTTTCTCGTGCGCACCCTCATTCAATGGACAAATAAAGTGAAATAAGCCGACAGGCTAAAAAGCTAACACCACCACGAAAACTTTGCACTTACGACGTGCAAGTTTTGAAATACAAGCTCATCTTTCTCTCGTTCCAGATGCTTTTTCCCCATATCCGAGGTTGAAAAAAGCTCCTGACAACATTTAAGATTATCGAATCGCTTAAAAAAGGGGAAAAGATAACCGTATGAAAGTCTATCTTGATAACTGTGTTTACAACAGGCCTTTTGATGATTTAGCTTCGCAACCAAGAATGTTCTTTGAAGCTTTTGCTTTTTACATCATCTTGAAACTTGCCGAACAGGATAAAATACACATAGTTTCATCCGATGCACTAATATATGAAAATGAAAAAATATCTGACCCGTTGCGCAAAGGCCGCATTAGAAGTCTCTTTGATCTCTCAAAAAGTCGTATCCTGCTTGATGAAGATATAGTCAGAAGGGCGAAGGAGATGATTGATATGGGTTTCCGTCCTATGGATTCATTACATTTGTCTTGTGCGGAGAGATATCTTGTTGACTATTTTGTCACCTGCGATGATGATATAATAAAAGTAGCTCAGAGAAACGCAGAGAGGCTACATTGTAAAATTGTTTCTTTGATAGACTTTTTAAAGGAGGTCTTATATGCTTAAGACCATGAAGCAGATAAATGAGGAAGGCTGGAAAGCTCTTGTCGAGAAGCTCGGCTATGCTGATGCAGTCATGTACATTATGGAGAATGAAAAGGGATATGGCGATTATACTGAAGAAAGAAAAAAGATATTCAAGGACAAGCCACTTGATGAAATTCTTCGGGAAATCGAGGCGATGAAGGAGAAACTATGAGAATTATATAATTGATATCCTTCGTTCCCTGCCATATGAATATTCCCTATCATCTCAGAAACCTTACCAATTATATAAAAAGAAACCGGCACTTACGACGTGCAAGTTTTAGAACCATTCCGGTCTCTCACGAAGAAAGAAACAAGGGGTCTTACCCATTTCAGCTCAAAGCATTTTTGGGTAAAAATGGAATGAAATGGGGTCAATTCTTTACTATTGACAGTCTGGTCTATCTGGTTCATTTGGTTTCTCTGGTTTCTATAGTTTCTCTGGTTTGTTTAGTTTGTTTTGATGATCAACTTTATTTCTTAGATATCCAATCACTCAACCAAATTATATTGTTTTGCAAATTTTTCCGGTTTAT
>JBGOWS010000071.1:0-9260 GCA_041478735.1 Thermodesulfovibrionia bacterium
CAACATGGGGAGTGAACAGACCCGCTACTTTATGGAGTCTCTGCTTTCAAATCTTCCGATTGCAGAACTTATCTACCTGCACTCTAAAAGATTAGATTTTCTTGACTGGGGAAGCGCATTTGGAGAAGGCGTAAAGTTGATTGCACAGACCTTGCCAAAAAGCCATGTGGCAGGGCTTGATTTTGCCTTAAACGCAATAAAGGAGGCCAGGAAGCGCTATCCAGAACTGGAGTTTATCCTGGCCGAAGATGGTAAGATACCTCGTAGGTTCGATGTCATCATAACTTCCAACTGCCTTGAGCATTTTGAAAATCCTCTGGAAGTAATGAAGATGCATATGGATTCTTGTGAAAACTTATACATCGCAATGGTTCCATATAACGAATATCCACTTTCTGAGTATCACCGATCTCAATTCAGGGAGGAGTCCTTCCCTGATCGCCTTGGAAATTTTGCTCGCCTTTATGTGAAGAAGATTGAGATGGACCCGGCTTACTACAATGGAAGGCAACTCCTTGTCCTGTATGGCTCTGAATCCTATCTGCGTGAAAGGCCATCCACAGATGACCAGGGGACGGAGAGGGAAAAGTGGGACAAATATTATTCCTCTTTACCATTAGGCGAAGAAGATAATCTAATGAGGGCATTCAATGAAGAATTTGTGGCTACAATTTCAGAACTTCTTCCTGAAGGAGGCGAGATCCTGGAGACCGGCTGTGGAGGTGGCTGGCAGAGCTTAGCCCTTGCACGGGCAGGCTTTCGGGTATCGCTTCTGGATTTCTCCCCCGAAGCACTTAAATATGCAAAAAGGCTTTTTGAAAGGGAAAATCTCCGGGCAGAGTTTTTATTTGAAGACGCCTTTATTCCTGGCAAAGGAGATTTTGATCTTGTATTTAATGCGGGGGTCCTTGAACATTATACCCTTGAGGAGCAGGTTGCATTTCTAAGGGGGATGGCAAGCCGAAGCCTTAAGTACGTGCTTGCCCTTGTACCAAATCGGCTTTGTTATTGGTACTGGATATGGCGGATCCATAAATCGGCAAAGGGGGAGTGGCCATTCGGGAAAGAGGTACCCCTTTCAGATCTATCTCATGCCTTTAAGCAAGCAGGGCTACATTTTAAAGGATATACATTTATCGGAGAAAACTGGACAGGGTCTTTTATTTCTGGCCTTTCTGGCATAGATGAAGGGCTGCGTAATGAGATTCTGAAAATCCATCACTCTCCCATCATCCCAAAGGCGCAGAAGTGCTATCTTTTAGCAGCATTGGGAGGTGTCCAGGAAGATCTCAAGGTTCCATCCACATGGAATTCGCATCCTCTAAGTGAAGATATGAAGATATCCGAGCTAAATGCCGCACTTGCTGATGCGCTGGCACTCAGGGTGAGTGCAGAGAACAAGCTGAATCAATTGCAGACACAGCTAAACCAGATGATTGCAGAGAAGGACAACATCTCAAGTCAGCTAAACCAGGCCGTTGCCGCGAGAGAGACATTGAGCAGACAGCTAGAGCAGGCGGTTGCTGAGAAAGAGTCTCTGAGCAGTCAACTAAACCAAACCCAAGAGGTCTTAAACGGTATATATGCAAGTGACTTCTGGAAAGTGGCGAGTTTGTATTATAAGATGAGGGATAACCTTCCGGTAATCAAACATGCCTACAAGGGCTTAAAAATTGTGAGAACAGAAGGCCGAGGAGGGCTCCTTTTTAGGATAAGGGCAAATTCCAATAAGGGACTTTATAAGATAATGAAGAGACTCCTGCCTGTCTCACTAAAAAACCGTCTCAAGGCCAAGATGGAAGCGACTAGGGTAGAGGAGAACAGAAGTCCTTACGAGATTAATCAGGCCTATCAGTTCGAATATCTCGCGCGGTATATTCAGTCCCCTCAAGAGGATGAGGTTGTCAAGGTAAAATCAATTCTTAATCGGGCAACATATAAAAAAATCGTCGTCTATCCCCTTTCATATCCCCTCATGCTCAAACAGAGGCCTGAGCATATTCTGGGATCCCTGGCAAAAAAGAGATGCCTCTGCCTGATTCTTTCCCTGGATAAGATAGATGGTGGTATAAAAGAAATCGGCAAAAATCTTTACCTGACCGATCTATTCGGTGCGGCCTGTTATTTACTTGGGAACGAAGAAATAATACTCTATGTTACATACTGCCATTTTTCTTATTTGAAGAGGATATTCAAAAAATCATTCTTGATTTACGATGTCCTCGATGAGATAACGCTTTCTCCTGACCATGGAGCTAAGATGGAAGAGGATCATAGATTCCTCCTTGAGACTGCCGATGCCTGTCTTTTTTCTTCAGAGGCCCTATATGAAAAATACCATGGGCTTACAAAAACACCCCTACTGCTTGAAAACGGGGTAAATCCTGAAGATTTCCTTTTAGATGAGAATAGACCGAGCATTACGAAGCTCAGCAGAAATGGCAAAATAACTATTGGTTATTACGGTGTTATATCGGAATTGCTCGATTTTGACATACTTAAGTCCATTCTGACGCTCAACGGTGTTCAGCTTATCTTGATTGGCCCTATCACGACATTTAATGAAATCAACAGAAAACGCCTTGAATATGCATTCTCCGAACTGGATAAATGCAAAAACTTCAGATGGTTCGATTTTGTGGAGCATGGTGAACTCAAGTATTACCTTAAAGACTTTGATATATGCATTATTCCTTTTGTGGTAAATGAAATCACCGATAGCGTGTCACCCGTAAAACTATTTGAATATATGACCGCTAAAAAACCAATTGTTTGTACTCCTACTAAGGAGATTAGAAGATTCAATGATAGGCTTTTTGTCGCCAGTCCCGCAAAATTCGCAGATGTTATAGATCAGATAATAAAGAATGGCCCCAAAGAGGTTGATTACTCTGACATTCTCTCAGAACATAGCTGGGATAATCTCATAAAAAGGTTGGATCCATTTCTTGGACCCTCAGACCTTCCACAGGACATTTCATATATTAAAAAGACAATGGTTGACATCTTGAATATGAACTTTTATGACTGGGACGGAAAGACGATGTACCGCGGCGGTGCCGAAAGATATGTGACTGATCTTACAGAGTTAATTAAAGACATGGGACATGGGGTAAGAGTCATTCAGAACGGAAACTCATACTTTGAAAGAGAGTATAGAGGTTTCAAGATACTCGGTATGCCCTCAAAGGCTGATGGAAACCTTGAGAAACTTTACTCCTACTATCTGGAGAACTTCGAGCATGCAAAATATGTGATCTGTTCACCTCTGGATATTGCCTACAAGGCCTCAAATAATAAGGTGATTGGCATAAATCACGGAATATACTGGGACACAACCTATAACAGGCTTGATATTTATGATATAAATAGACACAGCCAGCTATTTAAGGCCCTACAAAATGTTGATACCTGTGTATGTGTTGATACGAATTTCATAAACTGGGTAAGAACTTATGATTACGATCTTTCCGGAAAGCTTGTTTACATACCCAACTATTATGATCCAAAACAGTTTATTTGTCATGAGAAGGGCTTTACCGATGATGAAATTATAATCCTGTATCCCAGAAGGCTTTATGCCCCGCGTGGGTTGTATATCCTTTTGGGTTTAATTGACAATGTATTGAACCGTTACGAGAATATAAAATTTCATCTTGTGGGTCAGGTATCAGGCGCAGATAAGAAAGAGGTGGAGAAATGCCTCAAAAAGTATCCAGATAAAGTAATTCGCTATAGTCTGGATATGTCAGAGATGCATCTGGCATATAAAGACAGTCAAATAGTGTTGATACCAACGGTGCATTCGGAAGGAACATCCCTTTCATGCATTGAGGCTATGGCTACAAATAACGTAATAATCGCCACAAATGTGGGTGGGCTTCCAAACCTAATCATAGATGGTTTTAACGGCCTATTAGTATCACCAAATGTTGAAGATATTACTAACGCAGTGATGTTTGTTATAAACAACAGGAATGAGCGTCTAAGATTGGCAAGAAACGCCCTTGAGACTGCAAGGGCTTTTAACAAAAAGAACTGGGACGCTAAGTGGTCAAAGATATTATATGAATTCATTGGGTGATAGCGGTATAATAAAGCTCCTTTTCATCTTCGGCACCCGGCCAGAAGCCATCAAAATGGCCCCTCTGATACTAAGGGCAAAGGCTGATAGCTCCTTTGATGTCAAGGTCTGTGTGACAGGACAACATAGAGAAATGCTTTATCAGGTGCTGGATTTTTTTGATATTAGACCTGACTACGACATTAATGCCATGAAGCCTGACCAGTCCCTTTTCGATGTTACGGCAGATATACTCAGAGGGCTGGAGAATGTTTTGGCAACCGAGAAGCCTGATGTTGTCCTGATTCAGGGGGATACGACTACAGCCTTTGTGGGGGCATTAGTGGCATTTTATATGAAAGTCCCCGTGGCCCATGTCGAAGCCGGGCTTAGAAGTCATAATAAATATTCACCGTTTCCAGAAGAGATAAACAGGGTTTTGGTAGGGCATATTGCCGACTATCACTTTGCACCAACGATGAGGGCAAAAGAGAACTTGCTCAAGGAGGGCATAAGGGATGCGGCAATCTTTGTTGTTGGCAATACCGTCATCGATGCGCTTTATCTGACCCTTGAAATTATAAAAAATGAAGAGGATAGATTTTTACGTTATTTTGATTACATAGACATAAGGAAACGTATAATACTTGTGACCGGCCACAGGCGGGAAAGCTTTGGAGAGCCGTTTAAAGAGATATGTGTTTCTCTAAAAGAGATAGCAAAAAGGCAGGATGTTGAGATTGTCTATCCTGTCCATCTGAATCCGAATGTAAGAAGACCGGTTTTTAATATCCTTAGTGGGTTCGATAACATACATCTGATTGAGCCACTTGAATATCCATATCTGATATGGCTTATGAGTAAGAGTTTCCTTGTCTTAACAGACTCTGGAGGTATACAGGAAGAGGCTCCCTCACTGGGGAAACCGGTTCTTGTTATGAGAGACGTGACGGAGAGAACGGAAGGTATAGAGGCAGGAACTGCCAAGCTCATAGGGACATCCAAAGAGGCAATAATTCGTCACACCCAAAAATTACTGAATGACAAAGATGAATATCAAAAGATGGCTAAGGCAGTCAACCCCTACGGGGATGGAATGTCTTCTGAGAGGATACTGAAGATTATGGGTAGGAGAAGATAGCCGGAATCGATATTCATGCCAGTAAGCTATGAAGATACTTTATTTTGCCCCTATAGACTGGGATTCCATACTCCAGAGACCCCAGCATCTAGCTCGAAGACTCTCAGAGTTTCATAACTTTTTTTATATAGAGCCGTTAGGCCTGAGAAACCTTAAACTATCGGATTTGGGAAGGGTCTTAAAGAGACTCTCAGGATTGTTTAAAAGGCAAGGTTCGCAAGGAAGGCTTCATACCAAAAACCTGATTTTTATTCCGGTAATCAATCACTATATCCAAAGAATAAATCTATCTATTCTGAAAAAGCAGATAGAATCCCTAACAGGCGATGAGACCATTATATGGATAACATCCCCTTCTAAACTTATGCCTGATTTATTGGCCAGGCTTAAATTCAAGGTATTAGTATACGAAATGATGGATGATTATGCTAAATTCCATCCCTCAATGGAGAAAGATATAATGGAAACAGAAACATGGCTTATTAACAAAGCCGATCTCATAATAGCAACCTCATCAGCATTACTGGAAAAGGCAAAAAAAATAAGTAAAGACAAAAAAGTAATTCTTATAAGCAATGGCGTTGATTACGAATTTTTTAATCAAACCATGTTTAAAAAACCGAATGATCTTAAGGGGATGGATAAAATAGTTGGCTATGTGGGTGCTATAGACAATTGGATAGATTTTGAGACCATAAGTTTTCTTGCTGAAAGATGTGAAGCCCTCAACTTCGTCTTTATAGGTCCTTTGAGAAGCCGCGATTTGCCTGCAAGAAAAAACATCCACTTCCTCGACAAAAGAGATCATGACATGATACCTCATTATTGTAACTTTTTCGATGTCTGTCTAATACCTTTTAAAGCAGGTGAATTCGCTGATACCATAAATCCTGTTAAGCTATATGAGTATTTCGCCTTAGGGAAGCCTGTTGTTGCTTATAAAATGAAAGAACTTATACCTTTTAGCGACTTACTGTATTTGTCTGAAGACAAGCAGGATTTCCTAAAAAAGTTAGAACTTGCTCTTGCCGAAACAAATACCGATGTCAGACTAAAAAGAAAGGAATTAGCTAAACTCAATGATTGGTCGGTAAAGGCGGAGTTATTAAATGATGCCTTATCGAGATTATAAAGTCTAAAACAACTCTATGATTAGCCTCATTATCCCAACCTTTAATGGAGAAAAATATATATCAAAACTCCTAAACGAACTACGGTCTCAATCTGTAAAACCAGATGAGATTATAGTCATAGACTCATCTTCGACAGACAATACCGTTAAGATTGCAGAGTCTTATGGCGTAAAGACCATAATAATCAAAAAGGAAGACTTCGACCATGGCGGGACAAGAAATCTGGCTGTTAATTATACCAGGGGCGATACTCTTATTTTTCTAACGCAAGATGTATTACCTGTTAACGAGTATGCCCTGGAAAGACTGAAAGAGCCCTTTTATAGTGACGAAAAAATTGGAGCCGCCTATGGAAGACAACTGCCACGTCCTAATGTAAACCCCATAGAGGCACATGCCCGCCTATTTAACTATCCGCCTAAAAGCCAAATAAAAACTTTGAAAGATGCACCCAAACTCGGGATAAAAACAGCCTTTATTTCAAACTCATTCGCGGCGTATCGTCGTACTGCTTTGATAAGTGTTGGAGGGTTCCCATCGAATACAATTTTAAGTGAAGATACCTATGTTGCAGCTAAAATGCTGCTTTCCGGTTGGAAGGTTGCTTACTGCGCAGAGGCAAAGGTCTACCATTCTCATAATTATAACTATTTTGAAGAGTTTCGGCGTTATTTTAATACAGGTGTCTTCCATGCCCGGGAGCCTTGGATACGCCAGAACTTTGGTCAAGCTGAAGGCGAAGGGATGCGGTATGTACGCTCAGAACTAAAATATTTATGGAATGAAAATTATAAACTTATACCATCAGCAGCCTTTAGAACTGCTTTAAAATTCCTGGCATATAGATTAGGTCTTATGGAAAGAAAAATACCAAAATGGCTAAAGGTGCGTCTTAGCATGAATAGACTTTACTGGGAAAAAGATAACCGCAGAGTATCTGCAGGATAAATTTGATTGCAATGAAATCGGGAAGAATGCAGAGAGGTTTAGCAAGGAGAGGTTTAAAAGAGAGTTTAGAGAGTTTGTGGAAAAAGCCATGGCTGATAATTTATAGCTCTCGCCGTTAATCTTCTCTGATTCGACTTTCCCAATTTTTATCGCCTTCTGGTAGTTCATCTTAAGTTTTCAACGGCTCATCTTGTTCTTAGGTAACCGGGAGGGTGGAAGTTTGGCAGGGATAATGAAGAAGGGATTACAAAAGCAAAGCTCTTTAGCTGGTAAACGTCTACAAAGGAACATATTAAGGTTTTGAAGAGGTTTTAAACTCTTGAAGACAGCATTAGTCCATGACCATAAACCATAGTAAATAAGTGTATGTCATGTTATAATTTTTAAAAAATTAGGGGGAAGGCAGGCATGAGGACGATAAGGCTTTCTGAAGAGTTACTTGATAAGCTTGAAACAGTGGAAGGAAAAGAGATAGATGAAAAGATTTTTAATTTACTTGAGACAAATGTGTTAATGCGACTTAAAGAGTGTGAAGACATGATATTTAAGTTTGAGTCGAAATATGGTATGGACTTTGAGAGTTTTAAGGATGCATGGGAGAAAGGAATCATAAAAGATAAATACTCCCATAGCGTGGAGCGGGATTTTATGGAATGGGAAGGTTTTGAATCTGAACGAAAACAATGGCTAAATACTTTGAGGGATATAAAAGCAAGAGCTAAATCATGTTTGCAAGTGTAGAAGATATTCTACAAGAACTTAGCAGACTAAAATATGAGCTTTTACCTGAATCTGAAATTGAGATAGTTTATAAAAGAATAGACAGGGTAAGTATCCGTGTCGTATTATCTCCTATTTTATTCATTGATATTTATGCCAATGTGAAAAATGGCAGATATGATTTTAGCTTGATTAAGGACAGTAAAAGAATCTTTGGTTATGACAATCTTGGAGGGTGGCATCTTCACCCTTTAAATGTTCCAGATGATCACTTCAAATGTGAAGAACCCTCATCTTTAGAGCAGGTAGTAAAAGAAATAACTGCTGTAATTCATACCTTATGAAAATCGCTATTATCCGTGACTGGCTCGTGACTTATGCCGGGGCTGAGAGGCTAACGTCAGAGGCATGCACTATGCCTCCAACAACTCCACCCTTACATTGTAACCGAGTTTATGCAGGTAGTTATAGCAGTCATCCCATGTAAGTCCAAATTCACGAACATTTGCAAGCCCTATGCGAGCAAGAATGTCTCTTATGAGTTCAAAGTTCTTGCTTTCAAAGTCAGCCTCATGGATCATATCTTCTGCCCAGTTAACGAGTGTTGGCAAGTCTATCTCTCTGTTTATATATTTTATGAGCATATCTGCCAGTGCTTTTCTTGTTAAAACCATTTCTATTCCTCCCTTACTTTCTTATGGCCTTTATCTACAGGAAATTTTTCATGGATTTCTACTAAATTCCCATTGCCATCATAAATTTCCTGATAAAATTTAATACTTCCTACAGCAAGCGCAGGGTATCAAAATCAAAACAACTTAAGTCGTCCGTTGTCATTGACCCGAAACAACCCCTCTTAAGTCCCCCTTTGCTAAGGGGGGATTTAGAGGGGTTGTTTTCATGTTCCTTTGTGAGCCGAGGGCTCGTCTGGATTCCGCATCAAGTGCGGAATGACAGAAATAAGGTAACCCTGTAGCAAGCTACAGGAAATATCAAATTTAACCGTCTTTTATCCTCGATTGTCATTTATAAATTATGGTTCTTTCTCATTTCGAATGGGTAAAATCCCCTCCTTTATAAGGAGGGGGAGGGGAGGTTATTTGTTTAATTCGTTCCTTTATCTTAAACAATGCCCCCTCTAAATTTTCATATACTTCCCGATTGGTAAACCGCAAAAACTGAATGCCAAAGGCTTCAATCTGGATTTGTCTTTGTATATCGGATAACCGCCCCTTATTCCCCTCCTTACCAAGGA
>JBGOWS010000113.1:0-6881 GCA_041478735.1 Thermodesulfovibrionia bacterium
AAAAACTTCTTTGTAATCAGTATTATCAAAGTCGATTGACTTCGAATAGTTAAAATATTCTTTTTGTACTGATAAATCGATTGCAGCTTCCATTACGCTAAAACTATCTGAATTGCTCTCAGATTCTGAATGATTACCTTTATTTCTTTTCATGTCTTTCATAAAAAAAGCTTGCAACTATCGTTTCCGTTGCATGTGAAGTGCAAAGCGTTTTTCATTTTACACATGCAACGTGTTATCTATCCGATGCGGACAGTATTCAAGGTTCTTTAAAGCGAGCAAAAATATCTGAAATAGTTCACCCCCACTCTAACCCTCCCCCATCAAGGGGGAGGGAACTTATTAGATTTGCTGATAAATATTCCCCCTCCACTCGCGGGAGGGGGTGCTGAACTATTACAACTAGATAAGGGTTTGTATGGTTTGATTATTGGTTAAAATCCTCCTGCATTGTCAAGGAACTTTTGGGTATTATTGCATAGAGCAGTTCTCTTTCTTTTGATTCCATTTTATTTTTTTGATATCTGCTCTTTTCATGGTCATAACCTAAAAGGTGGAGAAGTCCATGGATCAAAAGCCATCCCAGTTCTTCATTCAATGTGAATCCGTGATCAGCAGCCTGTCTTTGTGCCTTTGGCAGGTTGATGACAATGTCACCGAGTAAAAAGCTATTATCCTTAGGGATTTCTTTTAGGCATGTATAAATAGGGAATGAGAGCACATCTGTGGCTTTATTTACACCCCGGTACTTCATATTCAACGCCTTCATCCTTCTGGCATTAACAAAAAGTATACTTAGTTCAGCCTTGTGGAGCCCGAGCAGTTGGAGTACCTTCCTTAGGTGCCTTTTTATTCTCTGATGGTTTATCTTTATGAGTCTTTGTTGGTTCTTTATATAGACCTTCATCTGAAAAATCGAAACCTGGATAATCTATCCTTTTATGAAATATGCCTGTGAGTACGTAAGAGAAACGCCTCTTTACCTCGTGAATATCTTTTAATGTAAGCTCACATTCATCGAGTTGGCCGTCAAGGAATATATGGTTTATTACCCTGTCTACAAGTGATGCAATTCTTGCTGGTGTTGGATCTGTAAGAACCCTTGATGAAGCTTCAACTACATCTGCCATCATTACAAGTGCGGCTACGCGTGTCTGTGGTTTCGGGCCTGGATATTTGTAGTCTTCCTCAACGGGTGAGGTATCCTCTTTCTGCTCCTTTGCCTTTTGATAGAAATAACTGACAATCATATTACCATGATGCTGCTTTATGATATCAATAATCGGATCGGGAAGCTTATGTTGCCTGGCAAGTTCAGCACCTTCCTTTACATGGTTGATGATTATCATGCTGCTCATGTGAGGAGTTAATTTATCATGTTTGCTGACTGAACCGCTCTGGTTTTCTACAAAATAATCTGACATCTTAATTTTGCCGATATCATGGTAATACGCACTTACCCTCGCAAGAAGCGGGTTTGCACCTACTGCTTCCGCAGCAGATTCTACAAGATTCCCTACAATGACACTGTGGTGGTATGTGCCTGGTGCTGTAACCATAAGATTTTTTATTATTGGCTGATCAAGATCCAGGAGTTCAAGGAGGCTTATATCAGTAGTAACCTTAAATGAATATTCGAGAAGAGGCAGCAGTAGAGAAACAATTGCAGTTACACCGATGCCCCCGAGTACTGCAAACATTATTGAAGGTAGTGCCTTTGCTGTGAAAAGCTCGCCTTTGAACAGAAGTAATATTATTACAGCTGAGACATTTGCTGCAATTAAATAGACCCCTCCTTTTAGGAGTGATGATCTTTTCTTACACCTTATAACACCGAAGGCTGCTGTAATACTTCCAACAAATGCATAAATGGTGAAGGCTGCATCATGAAGCCAGAGACCTGTAAGGAGGCTGACTATGAAAGAAAATATAATTGCGGTATGAAAGTCAAAAAGGAGCGAGACAAGCATTGCCCCTGCTGGTACAGGAATCCCGAAGAAAGCACTATCTAAAGCTTTAAGCTCCAGCCCCTTGGAAAGATTTAACAGCAGATAACCGAATAACCTTCCTATCAAGAGTGTGCTTACAAACATCAATCCAAGAAGTAATAACATATTAAATTTCTTGATATAGGCAGGCTTATATCTCATTATATCTCTGTAGAGGATAAACATCAGCAGACAGGTGATAAAGAACCCACCGATCAATTGTTCTATGACAAATTTTTCTTGTACCGACAGGGCAGCTATAGACCCGCATATAACGATGAAAGATATCTTTACGAGATAATCATATTTACCGTGGCTCAAGGAGGTTCCATTTACTTTTAAAGGAGCTTTTTTAAAGGAGGCCCTGAAAAAATCAGTAATTCTTTGGGATTTAATCTTCTGTAGACCGTTTTTCATATCTCTCGTATGCCTTTACAATCTCCTGTACAAGCCTGTGCCTTACCACATCTTTTTCAGAGAAATATATAAATTTAATTCCTTCGATATCGCTCAGTATCTTCTCGGCTTCTATAAGGCCTGAAGTCTTTCCTGCGGGAAGGTCTATCTGCGTAATGTCCCCTGTAATGACGGTTTTTGAATTATAACCGAGCCTTGTAAGGTACATCTTCATCTGCTCGGATGTCGTGTTCTGCGCCTCGTCGAGAATTACGAATGAATCATTCAAGGTTCTACCCCTCATAAACGCAAGCGGCGCAATCTCAATAATTCCACGTTCTACAAGTTTACCTGCTTTTTCTGCTTCCATCATATCTAAGAGTGCGTCATAAAGAGGTCTTAGATAAGGGCTAAATTTCTCGTATATATCCCCAGGCAGAAAACCGAGTTTTTCCCCTGCTTCTACAGCTGGCCTTGCGAGCACGATTCTGCTTATCTGTTTTTTAAGGAGTGCATTTATAGCCATTGCCATTGCAAGATAGGTTTTTCCTGTACCTGCAGGACCTATACCGATGACTATGTCGAAATTTTTAATAGCTTCAATATACCTTCTCTGAGTCTCTGTTTTTGGTATGATGAATTGTTTTCTTGAAGATACAGGGATATTGTTTAAAAATAGATCTTTTACCGAAGTATATTCTCCTTCCGATGTAGTGGACCTTAGAGCATAACGTATGTCTTCAGGGTTGAGATTGTAGCCGCTTGAGCTTATTGATCGAATGTCGTCGATAAGTTTTTCAGCCTTTTCTACGGATTTATCAGCACCCTGCAGAAAAATTTTATTCCCTCTTTGAGAGGCTATAACGCCGAGGGTTTCTTCTATTACCTTAAGGTTTTTTTCAAGTCCTCCATAGAGAAGTTTTGATTCTTTTTCACTGTCAAGTTCAATCTCTAAAGTTACCGTAAGCCCTCCCGCTCTGTTTTAAATGTTACGAATGTATTCAGACCTTCAGATTTTTTTATTTTGATAGATAGTATCTCAGCCTCTTTTCTTGTAGCAAAATCACCTATCCTCACCTTATAGAGTTTTTTGTGGTTCTTTGTTTCTAATGTAATATATGTTTTGTATCCCTTTTTATCAAGTCTTGCCTTAAGGATATTTGCATCAGAAACATTTTTGAATGCACATGCCTGAACAGTATATTTTCTTGGTTTTGGAGTTTCTTTGGTTTCTTTGGTTTCTTTGGTTCCTTTAGTTTCTTTGGTTTCTTTGGTTTCTTTAGAGCTTTGAGTTTCTTGCGTCTGCTGTATTTCTTGAGTTTTTGGGATTTCTACAGTTTGTTGAGTTTCTCGATGTTCTTGGATCTGTTCTGGCTGTTGGTTGACTGCCCCTTTTTCATACATTACTGGATTTTTCTGCTCAGTGCTATTTTGCTGGGTTATAGCGGATGTCTGGTTTACGACAGGAGGGCGGACGCTTTTACCGACAAAATAACCGAGTGTAAAGCTGAGCGAGGATGTAATAAATATAGCTATAATAATAAACCCTCTGCCAATAAATAATACGGATGAATTTTCTTTTAAATCAGTTCGTTTCATAAAATAAGCATAGCATCACCATACGAGAGAAATCTATACCTTCTGGCGGTAGCTTCCTTATAAGCGTTCATCAATTTTTCCCAACCGCATATAGCAGATGTTAACATGAGAGGCGTAGACCCGGGAAGGTGAAAATTTGTAATTAAGGAGTCAACAACGGTGAACATATATCCAGGGTATATAAAAGTATCGGTTGTGCCTTTTATTTTGCCATTTCGAGAAAATACATTACACTTACCGCTCATGTATCCTTCTATTGCCCTTGTTGTAGTGGTTCCCACAGATATTACTCTTTTCCCTGAGTCTTTAATTTTTTTAATTTCAGAGATAAGTTCTTTATCTATCTCGAGGTACTCAGTGCCCATAGAATGTTCTTCAACGGTTTCGGTTCTAATAGGTCTGAATGTGCCAGGGCCCACATGCAGTGTCAGTTCTCTTAATATTATACCTTTTGAGGTTATCTCTTTTAGTAATCTGTCTGTAAAGTGAAGGCCTGCTGTAGGGGCTGCTATGGAGCCTTCTTTTTTCGCAAATATGGTCTGGTATCTTTCTTTATCTGATTCATCGGGTAAACGTCTTATATATGGAGGAAGAGGCATGTTGCCGTATTTCCAGATAATATCCATGAAATCTCCGGAATATTTAAAATGTGCGACTTCCCCGTTATGAAGCTCTAAATACAGTTCATCCGAAATCTTGAGTGTTCCCGAAAATCTTCCTTTTGAGAGTACCTCCCATAAATTATCTTCTTTTTTTCTTACGAGCAGGATCTCTATCTTGCCCCCGTTCTGTTTAAATCCAGTGAGCCTTGCCGGAAAAACCTTTGTGTTATTTATAAGAAGCATGTCTCCTTTGTTAAGATAAGAGGGAAGGTCAGAGAACCATTTATGCTCAATCATACCGTCTCTGTGAAGCACAAGAAGTCTTGAGCTGTTGCGCTTTTTTGGGGGTTTTTTTGCAATTAGATTTTCCGGGAGAGAAAAGTTGAAATCAGCGACCTTCATACAACTGTATTGTCGTCCCAGGGTAAAAAAGGGATAGAATTTCTTTATAGTTTTTTCCTTCACGTGCCATCTGGAGGGTGCTCCATTGGCAGAGGCCAACACCGTGACCGTACCCCTTGCCTTCAAATATTATCGAATCTCCATCGCGTGATATATGGAAGTTTGTGCTTGGTAGCCGGCTCCAGCCGAGCGCCTTTCTGAGATCGGTTGCATTGATTGTAGTTGTACCGGAACTATCTATTATGTCAAGTTGTTTAACCCTGTTTGTTGATGTGTAAGATTTTATCGATATTTCTTTAATCCCTGATAGATTTAATGCCTTTTCGATCTCTGTAAGCTGAATCCTCTTTTCCCAGAACCAGTACGGCGATATCTCACAGTTTGATTCGATTGACTTTAAATAAGGATAGTTTTTTCCAAAAACATCTTCAGGATTTTCTGTCCTCCCACCGCATGTGGAGTGATAAAAAGCCTCTATTGGTCTATTATTAAAGGTGAGTATTTCGCTGCTTGTTTCTGCAACAGCATGTGCTACCCTTTCGTCGGGGTTATTGCCCTTATAAACCTGGTGGATAACAGAAGATGCGATATGGTATATTGAAGCTCCATTCATCTTTTTCTGATACACAGCATATGTCCTTGATATAACAGCCTGTGCCTTAAGTGCTTCTGTCTCCCAGTCTGGACGAACTTCTACTGCAACAACATCTTTAACATACTCCTCTATCGGAAGTTCATTTATAAGATAGAGCCCGTTATCACCTTTCCATACATCAATATCACCGGTATAGTGAGTTCCCATCACGAGGAGATCGCCTTTTATGCTACCCAGCTTCTTGATTTTCTCACCCTTAGAAGGAATTTGAGGATAAACCTCGTTAACAATGAGCACCTTTATATTATCTGCAGCATATGCATTACATATTATGGTTGTCAGGATGATTATCATTGCAAAAAGCTTTATTTTATCCATTATGTTTCATCTCCTGCTCATAAGCCAGAAAATAAAAGTCAATATCACGCTTAAAAGTATACTTGTAGCCAATGGAAAGTAAAAAGTAAAATTCTTCCTCTGAATTATTATATCTCCTGGAAGTTTTCCAAGCCAGGATATTTTTCCTGTAAAAAGTAGAAGCCCGCCAACAACAGTTAGTAAAATGCCGAGAATTATGAGGAACCTGCCTATATGCTGAATACCATCGGCCATAAAAAAGTCTATTGAGTTTACACGGTTTCTTGGGTTTGTTGTGTTATGAACTCAAAAAACTCAAGAAACCCAATAAACTGTGCAAACTTATTTTTTAAAATATCTCTCCATCTCTGAGTATATACACCCACAATATTTTTGTCTGTAGAGCCCAAGTTCCTTTGATATGCTGATGCTATCCTTCCATCCGTGTCTGAAATCTTCAAAGTAGAATGGTATAGAACATTTCTTTCCCATCTTTTTGCCTATATCTAGTATCATATCAAATTTCTGGTATGGGCTTACAAGAAGAGAGGTCGTAAAACCGTCAAGGCCCATCTTTTTTGCAGTCCTTGCTGTTTCTTCAAGTCTTATGGAATAGCATATGATGCACCTGTTGTTTTCATTATTCACCACTGCCCTAATAAATTCTTTTAACCCGTAATGGTCTATATATTCGATATCAAGACTCCAAATTTTCTGGAGATTTTTTAAAGCATCAAGACGGTTCCGATATTCAGTGTATGGATGGATATTCGGGTTAAGCCAGAGTCCTTTTATATCAATGCCTTTTGAAGTCAGGCTCTTAAGCGGATATAGACTACAGTTAGCGCAGCAAATATGCATTAAGAGTTTCATCTAAGTTTTTGCTCTCTTTTTATAGCAATCAGAATCACTAAGCATCAGATAGAGTTGGTTCCATGATTT
>JBGOWS010000121.1:0-6696 GCA_041478735.1 Thermodesulfovibrionia bacterium
CCCCATCAAGGGGGTGGGCAATTATCAGAGTGACTGATACATATCCCCCCCTCCACTGGTGGGAGGGGGTTAGGGTGGGGGTGAACTATTACGAAATATTTAATTTGTAAGGCTACTGGTATCCCAGTATTTCCATTTTAAGTACTCATTAATCGCATTCGCTGCCTTTCTTCCTGCACCCATAGCCAGAATAACTGTTGCAGAGCCTGTAACTATATCTCCACCGGCAAAAACACCTTCCTTTGAAGTCATGCCCGTCCCTTCTTCAGCTAATATATAACCCCTCTTGTTTAATTTTAAATCAGGCAAGGTGCTTAACAAGAGTGGATTTGATCTTGTCCCGAGCGCAGGGATTGCTACATCTAGCTCAATCTGAAATTCGCTGCCTTTGATGGGAATCGGTCTTCTTCTGCCAGATTGGTCAGGCTCTCCAAGTTCCATTTTAATACATTCAACACCGCATACATTTCCCTTCCCGTCATCAATAAATCTTGTCGGATTTGTTAAAAATACAAACTCTATTCCTTCCTCATGTGCGTGATGAACTTCTGCCTTTCTTGCAGGCATCTCAGCCTCAGAACGCCTGTATATAAGATAAACCTTTTCTGCCCCGAGCCTTAATGCTACCCTTGCTGAATCCATTGCAACATTACCACCACCAAATACAGCAACCTTTTTGCCTATCTTTATAGGTGTATCATACTCCGGGAAAAGATATGCCTTCATAAGATTAGCCCTTGTTAAAAATTCATTAGCGGAATAAATGCCATTTAGATTTTCGCCCGGTATTCCCATGAAGATGGGCAACCCTGCACCTGTTACAATAAAGCAGGCATCATATTCCTGCTCATTTAATAGTTCGTCAACCGTATTGAGTTTTCCAATTACTGTGTTAAGCTTGAGTTCAACTCCCAGATTTTTTATATATTCAACCTCTTTTTCTACTATTGCCTTTGGAAGTCTGAACTCCGGAATGCCATAGATTAAAACCCCGCCCGGTTTGTGTAATGCCTCGAATAATGTAACCCGATGGCCTGACTTTATTAAATCAGCTGCGCAGGTTAAACCACCGGGGCCGGACCCGATTATGGCTACTTTCCTGCCCGTTGGCTTTGGTTTCTCAGGAATCCTTATCTCACCTTTTTCTCTCTCATAGTCAGCAACGAATCTTTCCAGATTGCCTATTGCGACGGGCTCGCCTTTCTTACCCAGGATGCATAAAGACTCACATTGAATCTCCTGGGGACATACTCTTCCGCAGACAGCAGGCAATGCATTTTTTTCCTTAACTTTCCATGCGGCTTCTATGAATTTTCCTTCTTTAACTAATTTTATGAATGAAGGTATATCTACTTCCACAGGGCAGCCATTCCCGCACGCAGGTTTCAGGCAGGTTAAACATCTGGATGCTTCCTCAACTGCCTCCTCAGATGTATATCCATATGGAACTTCCATAAAATTCCTTGCCCTCTCCTGAGGGTCCTGCTCCCTAATTTTTAGTCTGGGTTTAATTTTTTTCTCTTCTTTTTTCCCTGCTTCCATCTTATTTAAACCTCCATCTTTTCTTTATATCTGTCCATAGCTATCTTTTCTTCTTCGGGGTACATTCTCTGTCTTGCCATGAGCAGATCAAAATTAACCTTATGCCCGTCAAATTCGGGACCGTCAACACAGGCAAATTTTGTTTCTCCTCCCACTTCTACTCTGCAAGCGCCACACATCCCTGTTCCATCAACCATGATTGAATTTAAGCTGACAATGGTTTTTACATTATATTTCTGTGTTGTGATACAGACAAATTTCATCATGATGGCAGGGCCAATAGCAATTACTGATTTTATATCCTTATCCTCTTTTAAGATTTCTTCTATGGGAACGGTTACTACTGCTTTTCTTCCATAAGAGCCGTCATCGGTTGTAATGATCAGTTCATCTGATACGTTGCGCATCTTTTCTTCCCAGAAAATGAGATCTTTTGTCCTTGCACCAATGATAGAAATTACTTTATTGCCTGCCTCTTTTAATGCCCTGGCTATTGGATATACGGGTGCTATTCCAACACCACCTCCTACGCAAATCACCTTCCCAAAATTTTCTATAGGTGAATGTCTGCCAAGTGGGCCGATGACATCGGATATAAAATCGCCTTCTTTTAGTGACCCTAAATGGTGAGTCGTCTTTCCAACTTTTTGGAAGACGGTAGTTAAGGTCCCCTTTTCTCTGTCAAAATCAGCAATAGTTAAAGGTATCCTCTCTCCTTGTTCGTGAATTTTAAGGACAAAAAAATTACCTGCCTTCGCCTTTTTTGCAATATCTTTTGCTTCGATCTCGAATAGGGTTACCACATCTGATAGCTCTTTCTTTTTTAAGATTTTAAACATAAAGTCTTCCTCCTTTATTTTTTAATCATCTTTATTAAAAGTAAGATTTAAAGTCAAAAAAAATTTTTTAAATTTTTTACTTGACAAGCAATGATGGTTTTAAGTATAACATATCCGTTTATGCCAGGAACTTATATTCCATCAGAATATTTACCGGTTCTCATCTTTATTATGATTGCCACAGCATTTGGCTTAGGCGCTTTATTAATCGGTACAGTCTTCAGATTAAAGAAGCCATATTATGAAAAGCTCATGCCTTATGAATCAGGTATCACTCCAACAGGCGAACCACGCACCAGGTTTTCTATCAGGTTTTATATTATCGCTATGCTCTTTGTCATATTCGATGTTGAGGCAATTTTTATTTATCCATGGGCTATCGTCTTCGACAAGATCGGGATTTATGCATTTATAGAAATGGTTATCTTCATCGTAATACTTTTAGTCGGTTATATATATGCCTGGAAAAAAGAGGCCTTCGTTTGGGACTAAAAAAGGCTGAGGCTAAAGTTGAGAAATTTAAAATCTCAACCTGAACATTAACCTCAACCTTGTTATTTCGAGGTAAGAGATGTTACTAGACACATCAACAGTTGGGCTTATTACGGTAGAAGAAGGGACAAAGATACTCCCTCCGAATGTAATCATCACTACTCTGGATAAAGTTGTCAACTGGGGAAGGTTGTCATCAATCTGGCCCACAACCTTTGGACTTGCATGCTGTGCAATCGAAATGATGGCAGCAGGTGCAGCTCATTATGACCTTGACAGGTTCGGAATCATTTTCAGAGGTTCACCGAGACAGGCGGACTGCATGATCGTTGCAGGTACTGTTACAAAGAAGATGGTACCGGTCGTCAGAAGAGTCTATGACCAGATTCCGGAACCAAGGTATGTCATCGCAATGGGAAGCTGTGCGTGCACAGGCGGTGTCTTCAGGACATACAGCACAGTTCAGGGATGTGATACATTCCTGCCTGTTGACGTATATGTCCCCGGCTGTCCTCCAAGGCCTGAGACATTACTTGAGGGCTTGATGCTGCTACAGGAAAAGATAAGAAAAGAACAGGCAAGGTGGAGTCCATGGCGGTAACCGAAGTAAGAATTTCGATACACCCCGCAGGACTGAACCCGAAAGATATAGCAGAGAAGATCAAGGAACAATTCCCTGATCAGGTAATTGATGTCGCAGAATTCAGAGACCAGGTCTCTGTTATTGCAAAGAGAGATCAGATCGTTCCACTCTTAAAATACCTGCACGATGACCCAATTTTGAGTATGGACCATCTGCAGGACCTCACCGCTGTTGATTATCTCAAGAAAAAAGATGTCAGGTTCGAAGTTGTGTATAACCTTTATTCAACAAAATATCGTCATCACATTCGTATCAGGGCACAGGTCCCTGAAAACGACCCGAAGATAAATTCCGTGGTTCCTATATGGGCCGGTGCAAACTGGCATGAAAGGGAATGTTTTGATATGTTCGGTATTGAATTTACCGGCCACCCTGACCTCAGGAGAATCCTTATGCCGGAAGACTGGGAAGGATACCCGTTAAGAAAGGACTATCCGCTGCAAGGTCCTGCACTCGAAAATGATTGGCCGGGGTTTACTGAAGTTCTCAAGAGGTCGAAAGAATTAAGAGAGTTTGAGTGGGAAGGATAAGATGATTCAGAAAGAGGCAGAAAAGATATTCGAAACAAAGGAACTGAATGTTAACATGGGGCCGCAGCACCCTGCTACGCACGGTGTTCTGAGGCTCGTCCTTGATATAGATGGTGAAACAATTGTCAAGGTTACACCGTATGTCGGATATCTCCATAGAGGGATCGAGAAACTCGGTGAAAGCCTGAGTTACTTCCAGGCCCTCCCGCTTACTGACAGAATGGATTATGTTTCTGCAATGTCAAACAATATCGGCTATTGTGTTGCAGTAGAAAAACTTTTCGGAATAGAGGTTCCCGAAAGGGCAAAGTTCATCAGGACAATCGTCGGAGAGATGTCAAGGATTGCGAACCATCTCCTCTGGCTTGCAACGCATGCCCTTGATATCGGTGCAATGACTGTATTCCTCTACTGCTTCCGTGAAAGGGAGTGGATTCTTGATCTGTATGAAATGATCTGTGGTGCAAGACTCACGGTAACTTATCCGAGGATCGGTGGCGTTAGAAACGATGTTCCGCAGGAATTCCTCGAAAGCCTCTGGAAATTCACAGATGAGTTCCCGTCAAGGATTCTGGAATATGAGACACTGATTGACCAGAACAGGATATGGCTTCAGAGGACTGTAGGCATCGGCGTAATCTCAGCAGAAGAAGCAGTCAGTTGGGGAATGACAGGCCCTACATTAAGGGGCTCCGGAGTTCCTTACGATATAAGAAAACATATGCCATATGATGCATATGATAAAGTCGAATTCGAAGTGCCAATCGGAACAACAGGCGATACATACGACAGATACCGCTGCAGGATGCTGGAGATGAGGCAGTCAAATAATATCATTAGACAGTGCATCGAAAAATTACCCCCAGGACCTGTTATGGCTGATGAACCAAAGTTTACTCTTCAGCCTAAGGATAAAATGATGCCGATCACCCATCCAACAAAAGAAATGGCTTATTTTATAGAAGAAAAGGCCTGCAAAGGATGCGGTATGTGTCTGAGGGCATGTCCTGCAAAAGCCATCTTCGGAGAGAAGAAGAAACCGCACAAGATAGACCAGGCACTCTGCCTGCAATGCGCTACCTGTTTTGTAACCTGTAAATTTAAGGCAATGAAGATAGTACCCGGTGGCAAAGGACTCAGTGATGAAAAGCTTGCGGAACTGGCTGCAGCTCCTGTGCCAGAAGAAATCACCAAGGCTGCAGAGCATCTTGTCAAGCAATTCGAATTCATTAAAAAAGGACCGAAAGTGCCTGAGGGAGAACTTTATGTAGCAACAGAGGTGCCGAAAGGAGAACTCGGGTTCTATTTTGTGAGCGATGGTTCTGGAAAACCATACAGGATGAGGCTAAGGGCTCCATCTTTTATACATGCTGGCTGTTTACCGAGACTCTGCGTCGGGCATTTGGTTGCTGACGTTATAGCAGCCATTGGTACAATCGATATCGTGCTTGGAGAGTGTGACAGATAGGTATGAATATTAATAACATAATATCACCTGAACAACTCGAGGCTTTAATCAAATTCGGGATCAACGTATTAATAATTATAATCAAAATCGCGGTTGTTCTTGGAGTCGGATTGCTCCATGTCGCATATGCAACATATTTTGAGCGTAAAGTCATCGGACATATGCAGGTGAGGCTTGGGCCCATGAGAGTTGGGCCACATGGACTCTTGCAGCCGTTCGCAGATGGTTTGAAATTGTTTTTTAAAGAAGATATCATCCCTGCTCAGGCAGACAAACCTGTATTTTACCTGGGCCCTCTCATCTTTATGGCCGCGGCAATGGTAAATCTGTCTGTTATACCGTTCTCATATAGTTTTGTGATTGCAAATATTAACGTAGGACTTTTATTCATCTTTGCCATGGCTGGCATCGGCGTATACGGAATATTCATTTCAGGATGGGCCTCGAACTCCAAATATGCATTCATCGGCGGTATCAGGTCATCTGCACAGGTTATCAGTTACGAGATTGCCATGGGCTTAAGCCTTGTAGGTGTCATGATCATGGCGGGTTCTCTGAACCTCACAGATATTGTTCGTGCACAGGAAGAATCCGTATTCGGAATGTTCGCCATACCTCAGATAATCGGTTTTGTGGTATTTACGATCGCAGCGGTAGCCGAGGTGAACAGGACTCCATTTGACATGCCAGAGGCAGAAAGCGAACTCGTTGCCGGATATTTTACTGAATACAGCGGATTCAGGTTCGCACTCTTCTTCTTAGGTGAGTACATAGCAATGTTCATCATGGCTTCATTGGCAACAGTATGTTTCCTCGGCGGCTGGACCTTACCATGGTATATTACTGAAGTAATCCCATTTATCAAGCTTGTCCCTGGTATCGTATGGTTCCTCATGAAAGTCTATGCATTCATTTTCTTCTACTACTGGATCAGGGCAACGGTACCGAGGTACAGGTATGACCAGCTTATGGCTATCGGCTGGAAGATACTCATTCCGATAGCTTTGGCAAATATATTGCTAACAGGTTTGGTGAAAATCTTAATATGATAGCAAGGGGAGTATAGAGTGACTGTCAGGGAAATTGTAAAAAGGTTTACCTTCATAGAAATATTCCAGGGAATGGCCCTTACCTTAAAGAGGATGTTCTCACATGCAGTTACTATACAGTATCCCAAGGAAA
>JBGOWS010000101.1:0-7235 GCA_041478735.1 Thermodesulfovibrionia bacterium
GAGGCGATGTTTTATGAAAAACTTGACAAGGATGTTGTAAGGTGTTTCCTCTGTGCACATCACTGCTTAATCAAAGACGGGAAAAGAGGTATATGTGCTGCGCGAGAAAACAGAGGTGGCACTTTATATAGCCTCGTTTATGGCAAAGTTATCTCCATGAATATTGACCCTATTGAGAAAAAGCCTCTTTTCCATTTTCTGCCTGGCTCGACCTCTTTTTCAATCGCAACTGTGGGCTGCAATTTCCGATGCGAACACTGCCAGAATTTTGAGATATCCCAGTATACAAAGGAACACAGCGACATAACTGGTCAGTCTGTTACACCTGAGGCTACCGTTGAAGCAGCAAAATGGAATGGTTGCGATAGTATTTCATATACCTATACAGAACCAACCATATTTTTTGAATTTGCCTATGACTGTGCAAGGCTTGCACACGAAAAGGGCATAAAGAATGTCTTTGTGAGCAACGGATATACAAGTGCTGAGGCAACAAGGGCAATAGCTCCTTATCTCGACGGAAACAATATAGACCTCAAGGGAGACAAAGATTTTTATAAGGAAATTTGTGGCGCAAGACTTGAGCCTGTAAAAGAGACGATACGGCTTATGAAGGAGCTTGGTGTATGGGTTGAGGTAACGACGTTGATAATCCCGGACCATAATGACTCTGAAGAAGGCTTGAGGAATATAGCAGAGTTTATTAAATCAGTAGACCCATCCATACCCTGGCATGTAACCCAGTTCTATCCAACATATAAATTAACTGATAAACCCAGGACACCTATAAAAACACTGCGAAGGGCGAGAGAAATCGGTTTTAAAACTGGCCTCAAGTATGTGTATGAAGGCAATGTTCCAGGAGAAGGCGGAGAGAATACATATTGTCCTGATTGCAAAGAACTCCTCATCAAGCGCTTCGGTTTCAGTACTATCGAAAATAAGATGAAAGATGGAAGATGCCCAAAATGCGGGATAGAGATAGAAGGAGTTTGGAAATGATCACGATCCACGCATCATCAAGGCTGCGTCCTCGATTGGAGAGGTATAATAGTCCCTCCTGATACCAACAACCCTGAAACCGAAGCTTTCATAAAACTTCCTTGCGCCAAGATTTGAGAATCTTACCTCAAGATATAAATATCTACAGTCATTCTTTTTCAATTCACCCAGAACCTCTTCCATAAGTTTTGTTCCAATACCGCGTCTTCTGAAATCAGGATGAACTGCAAGGTTAAGTATATGTCCCTCATCCATTATATGCTCTACGCATGTATAGCCGATGATTTTACCTTCGAGTACCGCAACTTTGGTTAGAGAATATAGCTTGAGGATTTCACCCAAAAAAGCAGCCTCTGACCATGGGGTGGTAAATGACATGCGCTCAATCTCCACAACCTCAGAAACATCAGCCGCATGCATTTTTCGTATTAAGATCTCAGGCATCTCTTCTAATCTCGGCCTCTGATCTCCTTAAGTAAAATGGAACCAGGCTTACAGGCTCGGAAAACTCTCCTTCCCTAGCCTTTCTTATCCCGATGGATGCAATATTTGCCGGTGTAGGTACCATTTTCTCACTGGTTGCAAATATAGCTTTTTCCCCCATCACCTCAATTATTTTATCTCTGTAAAGAAGTGCCCCTTCGCCTGTGAAGATAATCTTTTCATCTAAAAAAAACCTGCTATCTTCTAAAAGTAGAGATACTTTTGCTGACACCTCGTCAATTAATCTTACGGGACCTTCATCGCTCCATTTAAACAGTGCGGCATATACTTCTTTCTTTCTTGCATCGAGCATGGTACAAACAGGATATCTGCAGTGAGGGAAATTCCATGCAAGCGCCTCGAGGGTTGGGACCGAGACTATAGGTTTTCCTGTTGCATAAGAAAAGCCTTTGACAGTGCTTAAACCTATTCTCAGACCTGTGAAAGAGCCAGGGCCAATAGCTACTGCAAAAACATCAATATCAGGTAGTTTAAGTCCTGCCTGTTTCAGGATATGGTCTATCCCAGTCATCAGCCTCTCTGAATGTGTTGATTTTACATTAAACCTTATTTCAGCAATCAGGCCTGATAAATCGTCAGTAATAGCTACGCCCCCGAGCATTGTAGATGTTTCTATTGCAAGGATTTTCATCTCTAAAAGCCTAATATATCAATGCTTGTTTTTCAAGCCTCTCCCATCTTTTTAATTTTAATAGAGAATATAGTTGATGCGACAATACATATTACGGCTGAGATATTAACCGCTATAGTAGTCCCAACTGAATCGGCTAAGATGCCTATAAGTGAGTTGCCAAACGGAGTAGTGCCTAAGAACACAAACGCATATACGCTCATCGCCCTTCCTCTCAGGTTGTCAGGGACAGAAAGCTGTATAAAACTGTTTGCAGTTGCAAGGAGACTTACTATGCCCCATCCGGTAAATATAAGGGCGGCTATAGAAAGATAGAAGACCTTTGATATTGAAAAAACAAAAAGCGAAAACGAAAAACAGAGAGCTGATATAGACATAAACCTATTCTTCTTTTTCATATCACCCCTGAATGCAAGAAATAAGGCCGCTGACAGGGCACCTGTCCCTGCAGCACCTACAAGGAATCCGAACCCCTCAGGACCTGCTCTTAAAACCTCAACTGCGAACACAGGAAGGAGGGTTATATACGGGATGCCTATGAGACTGAATACAGCAATTAAAAGTATAATCCTGTATATATCCGGTTTGCTTTTTATAAACTGTATCCCGTCTATGAAATCTTTTAAAATCCCCTTCGAGCTTGCTTTTGTCTCACCCCTTATTTTTATTTTTGAAAGGGCAATTATAACTGCCAAAAAACTTAATGCGTTCAGATAAAAACATGCAGGAAGCCCTATGTAAGCAATTGTCATTCCGGCAATAGCAGGCCCTATCATTCGAGCTCCATTAAAGGCAGCAGAATTCAGTGCTATAGCATTCATAAGACTGTTTCTCCCAACAAGTTCTATAAAGAAAGACTGCCTTGCAGGTATATCAAAAGCATTAATAGTACCAAAAAGTGCCGCAAGCAGGGCAACCTGCCAGACAGTAATTAAATTGATATCCGTGAGTATTCCAAGAAAAAAAGCTGGAATGATTGATAATGCCTGAGTCATCAAAAGGAGGTTTCTCTTCCTGAATCTATCTGCTGCTATGCCTCCTATGAGAGTGAATAAAAGTATCGGTAGCGATCCGGCAGCTGCAACCAGACCGAGATAAAAAGGTGATTTTGTCAGGCTGTACACGAGCCACCCCTGCGCAACAGAATGCATCCATGTGCCCGACAAGGAAATAAGCTGGCCAAACCAGAAGAGTCTAAAGTCCCTGTAATGTAACGCTGGAAACCTCTTTAAGTTTGTCATTCCTGTATTTTAGTCAAACACGGATAGGTTCTTCTCCCCAAAAGTTGCTTACAGTATAGAAAGTTGATAGCTTTTTGCAACATTTAGGTTAATAATGCGAGCCAATCTTTGATAGTCGGGTATAATGCTCCTACCCTGCAGAAAGCTTTGAAAAATCAGCGATAGCTGACACAGTTTTCCAGATATCGTTTAGCAATGCAAGTCTATTCAGCCTGACCTCATCCCTTTTATCCATCACAAGGACATGGTCAAAGAAGTTATTAACCGGCCCTATTAGCGAAGAGAGAAGAATTATTGCATCATAATGTTTCCTGTCTTTAAGAAGAACCGAGAGATCATATTTGACAGAATCGAGCTTTTCTTTGAGTCTCTCCTCAGATTCTTCTATTAAGAGGTCTTCTTTTAATTCAGGAATTTCTGATTTCGGAATTATGTTATTAACACGTTTTATAGCTGTCAGAAAATCGTTGTACATTTTGTCATCTTTAAATTTCCGGAGAGCATCAAGCCTTTCCTTTATATCCTTTAATTGTATATCCAGTGAAAGGTAAAGGATTGATTGTACAAGGTCAGGACCATACCCCTGATCTGATAATAAGGGCTCAAGCCTCTGCTCGAAGAATTGAGAGATTTTCTCCTCTAATTTTTCATTATCTTTGTCTTTTTTCCATTCCTCTGGAAAGGGGAATAAGTATGCAAAGTTCTGTAAGGAATTGACTATCAAATCTCTCAAAGGGAGATCGTAGCCCTTCCCTAATATTATCGCTATGATTCCGAGTGCCTGTCTCCGCAGGGCAAATGGGTCTTCAGAGCCTGTAGGTGTGAGTCCTATAGAAAAAAAGGCAGCTATGTTGTCTATCTTATCGGCTATGCTGAGAATCGCCCCGACATCTGTCCGTGGAACTCTTCCACCTGAATGTGTTGGAAGGTACTGCTCTTCCAGAGCCTCTGCAACTTCGCTGCCTTCGCTATCATGCACAGCATAGTATTTACCCATGGTACCCTGTAGTTCAGGAAACTCTCTGACAATGCCCGTTATGAGGTCTGTTTTTGCAAGCCACGCAGCACGATTGAGTTTATCCTTTGCTGAAGGCAGAAGCCTATCAGCAAGAAATCCTGCAATAGATACTATCCGCTCTGTTTTTTCATAGAGGCTACCAAGCCTGTCATGAAATGTAACCTTCCTGAGCTCCTCTATTCTTTCAGATAGGGGTTTTTTACTGTCCTCTTCAAAATAAAATCTCGCATCCTCGAACCTTGCCTTTATAACGCGTTCAGCACCAATCTTTACCGTCTCTGAATTTTCTTCACTGATATTACTTATAACAACAAAGTAATTTGTAAGTCTGCCTTCTCCATCTTCAACCGCAAAATATTTCTGATGTCCTTTCATCACAGTTATAAGCAGTTCCTTTGGAAGTTTAAGGTATTCCACAGAAAAGGCCCCGAGCACAGGAACAGGATACTCTACGAGATTTACAACTGTTTCGAGCAGGTCCTCATCCTCAACAGGCCTTTTACCAACAGATGCTAAGAGCTTCCCCATCTTCTCAGTTATAACCCTTTTTCTTTCTTCATGGTCAACTATCACATAGTTGTTGCTAAGTACTCTTTTATAGCCGGAGATATTATTTATCTGAAAGGCAGCAGGCGACAAGAATCTATGTCCCAGGGTAATATTGCTGCTTTTTATTCCGTCTATCTCGAAACGGATAATTTCTTTATCAAACAGAGCCATCAACCAGCGGATAGGTCTTACAAATCTTATATTACTGTCGCCCCATCTCATTGATTTTGGGAGGTGTATGGAAAATACAATTCTTTTAAGTATTTCTGGCAGCAGTTCTCTGACATATACACCCTCCTCTTTTATCGCTGCTACAACATATTCTCCCTTCCCCTTGTTTTTTATGATAAGGCTTTCTACATTTACACACTGTGAATTAGCAAATCCTGTTGCTGCCTTTGTAGGTCTCCCTTCTTCATCAAATGCAGCCTTTTTAGAAGGGCCGAATACTTCCTTTGACCTGCCTTCCTGGATCAAAGGCATCCCATCTACAATCACTGCGAGTCTTCTTGGAGTCGAATATATCTTTATGCCGGAAAATTTTATGTGATTTTCTTTTAGGGTACTCTCACAATTTTCCTTTAATTGTTGTATAGCAGAAGGTATAAATCTCGCAGGCAAGTCTTCTGTTCCTATCTCTAGAAGAAGTGAGACGTTATGAATTTCTTCATTTAGCATTTCTTACTTCCTACTTTCCATTTGCCTCAGAAGTGGAAATTCCATCTTTTCTCTTTGCGCATAGTAAGCCTTTGCACAGAGCCTTGCAAGATTCCTTACACGCGCAATGTAGCCGGTCCTTTCTGTAACCGAAATGGCGCCTCTGGCATCAAGCAGATTAAATGTATGCGAGCATTTTAAGCAGAACTCATAGGATGGAAGTACAAGGCCGAGTTTATTGAGTCTGATTGACTCTTTTTCATATGCGTCAAACTGTTTTGATAAGAGTTCAGTATCTGCATGGTCGAAATTATACTTTGAGAATTCCACCTCATCGATATGATGTATTTCCCCATATTTTATGCCTTTGCACCAGTCCAAGTTAAATACATTGTCAACTCCCTGTAAATACATAGCTATCCTTTCCAGACCGTATGTTAATTCAAGTGAAACAGGTTTAAGGTCTATGCCTCCAACCTGCTGAAAATATGTGAACTGAGTAATTTCCATCCCATCGAGCCATACTTCCCAGCCGAGACCCCATGCGCCGAGGGTGGGTGATTCCCAATCATCCTCTACAAATCTGATATCGTGCTTGAGCAGGTCTATCCCCAAATAGGAGAGACTTTCGAGATAGATCTCCTGACTTTCGGATGGAGATGGTTTCAGTATGACCTGGTACTGATAGTAATGCTGAAGCCTGTTTGGATTTTCTCCATACCTTCCATCAGTAGGCCTTCTTGATGGTTCAACATAAGCTGTCCTCCAGGGCTCTGGTCCTAATACCCTGAAGAATGTAGCAGGGTGAAACGTGCCGGCGCCCACCTCCATATCGTATGGTTGAAGGAGAATGCAGCCTTTTCCTGACCAGAACTGTTGCAGCTTTAAAATCAATTCCTGAAAATACATGATAAACTCCGTTCTTCATTTACAATTCAGTTTACCGGGTTTATCCAGTTCTTGATAAACTCAAGAAACCAAACAAATTGGAGAAACCCGGAAAATAGAAAAGAAGTGTAAAGAAAATCTTAAAAGAAGGATAAAGTTTTTGTCAAATATGTTTTAAATAGCTTCATCCTTTGATAACTTCACCTGTGAAAATTTTTTCTCTCAGTCCGAATTTCTTTTTTGTCTAAAAATAGGAAAAATTATTAAAATATGCTTATTGATGGAGATTCCATTTTTAAGATGGTATGCTGCGCTATCGAGACGGAGGTCTCGACGTCTATTTGACTCGAAGCCTGTTGATCCAGACCTGCTTGCAAGACTCAATACAGTTTGTAAAGAATTTAGACCTTTCACAGAAGCCAGAGCTGTTTTAGTAACCCAATCACCCGATAGGGTTTTTAAGGGTGCCATCGGCCACTATGGCAAGATCAAAGGCGCCTCTGCGTTCATTGCTTTTATTGGAAACACAAATGATCCAAATATTCAGGAAAAGGTGGGTTATCTGGGAGAAGGCACCGTCCTTGAAGCTACAGCCATGGACCTCGGCACTTGTTGGGTAGGAGGTTTTTTCAGACCGGATATAGCTGCATCCCTTGCTGTAATCAAAAAAAACGAAAGGGTTTTTGCAGTAACACCTGTTGGTTATGTTATGGAGAAATGGTCACTGGAAGAGAAAATCATGACA
>JBGOWS010000184.1:0-4695 GCA_041478735.1 Thermodesulfovibrionia bacterium
AGTAGAGTAGAGAGATTGTCTGCGATTCATAGAGCGGAGGGGAAGAGAGTGAAATTTTACAAATGTCACAACGAAGTATACCGGGCCGTCTGCGAGCTCGTCAAGAACCGTCTTGATAAGGCAAGGAGTGTGTGAAGATGATTTGACAATTGTATATATGTGATATACAATATATACAAATTATATTTTGGAGGTAAAGACATGTCAACTCAGATGATTATAAGGATAAATGATGAGGTCAAGAACAGACTCAATAAGCTTGCCCGTATTGAAGGCAAGACTACGAGTGAGATAGTAAGAGAACTTATAGAACAATATATTAAAGAACATGATATCGGCGCGTACATTGATGACCTGTGGAATAGAATCGGCAAGAAATTAAAATCAAAAGGTGTAACACCTGCAACGATAGACAAGGCTATAAAAGCGGCACGCAAAAAACAAAGATGAAGGTTGTTATTGATACAAATATCTTTGTCTCCTCCTTTTTCGGCGGAAACCCGAGAAAGATTATAGACCTGTGGAAAAATGAGAAAATAACTCTCTGCCTGTCTAATGCTATTCTTGATGAATATATTGATGTTCTTCGCAGAATCGGCATAAAGGATGAATATGAACTTGAAGAACTACTATCTCTTTTCTCCAAGGGGTTCAACATCCTGTTTACCACAAAAACGCCAAAGATAAAGATTATTAAAGATGATCCTGATGATGATAAGTTTATTGAATGTGCTGTGGCATTAAAGGCAGATGCTATTATAACAGGGGATGGGGAAGTCCTTGACATAAAGGAATACATGGCTATCAAGATATTAACACCACAGCAGTTTTTAGAAATCTATGATAATTGTTTTAAAACAAGATGATTCCTCCCAAGATTGCAGATAATACCAATGTAAAATTATCTGTCTTCTTAACAGTATTAGCCCGCAAATGAGAAAAAGTGGACGGGTTTTAATTGCAATCTATTGAAAGAAAATCCTTACTTTATAAAAGCGAGGTCGAATGAAATCTTCCAACCCCTTTCGTCTTTCTCTTCACCTCCCGAAAACTTCTCTCCACAACATTGGTCGAGGTTTTGGATTTGGAAAAAAGAATAACCGAAGGACTGGATAATCTTCAAAAAAAATTCCGCTGAACATGCTTTGATTTTTTATTAAAAACTGGTAGACTACAATAAAGACTTAATTTAGTCATTTAAGGAGGAAAGGATGAAACTGAGCACAGCCATCAAACCCATAAGTCATATTAAATCTCACGCATCAGAAATAATCAGCGAAATATCTGAAACCGGCAATCCGGTTGTTGTAACCGTAAACGGAGAGGCACGGGTAATAATTCAGGACATAAAAGAATATGAAAAAGACCGCGAGAGCATGGCCATGCTGAAGATGCTTGCAATGGGAAGAAAGGATATGCTTGAAGGCAGGCATAAAACGATTCATCAGGCATTTGCAGAATTAAAAAAGAAAGTGCGCTCTGTCGAGAAGCCGTGAAATACGAAGTCCGTATTACCAACGTTGCGCTGGACGACCTTTACACAATCTACAGATATCTTGCAATCAATGATTCACCGGGAAAGGCTGAGCATCTGCTTGACAACATACACAAGGCCATGTCCTCTCTTGAAACAATGCCTGCACGGGGCAACCACCCGTCTGAGATGCAACGGTGGGGAATAGTTGATTTCAGAGAAGTATTTTTTAAGCCTTACCGCATCATATATGAAATCAGAGGCAAAACCGTTTTCATTCACGCCGTTCTTGATGGGCGACGCAACTGCGAAGACCTTTTACAGCAACGGCTTCTGGGAACTCAATGAACAAGACTTTGCCACTTTTTTTCTGTCATCCCGAACTTGTTTCGGGATCTCGTAGCGAATTAAGCAAAAAAGTAAGGACAGAGCCATATTCTACTAAAAAAGTTCCATAGTTCCATAGAGTACAAGCCTGTAGTGCGAAAGCAGGCAAGTGGGAATATTCAGAAACTGCTTGATTTTTTGAGACGAGCAGTATAAAAATTGATACAAATGTATCAAAAAATAACACAACTCAGGGTGCTATCCCTCTTTATGGACAATCCCTACGAAAAATACTATCTGAGGGAAGGTTGCGTAAATCATTCTTTAAAAGAACTAAGTACTCAAAAGTGACTTGATAGGAAGCGCTAACGGGGGGGGGAAATTATTATTTATGTTCAAAAAGGGTTTTTACTTCATTCATTAATTCATTTATATCCTTGAACTGTCTGTAGACAGAAGCAAACCTCACATATGCAACCTTATCGAGCTCTTTTAAAGAGGTTACCACCTCTTCTCCGATCCATTTACTTTGGATCTCCTTAACACCGAGTCCTATGAGCTTCTTTTCTATTGAATCTGTAATACCCTCTAGAGTATCGATCCCTATCGGCCTTTTTTCGCATGCCTTTTTCAGGCCGCTCAATATTTTCTCTCTCTCGAATTGTTCCCGCCTTCCATCTTTTTTAACTACCATTGGAATAATATCTTCTACGCGCTCATAAGATGTAAAGCGTTTTGCACACTTAAGACATTCACGTCTGCGTCGTATTGCATTGCCTTCCCTGCTTGTCCTTGAGTCAATAACTTTATCTTCTATGTTTCCACAAAAAGGACATTTCACCCGATCAAACCTCTAAAAGATTGAATTTTATATCCCTTATACTTTTAGCTTTTGCTCTTCAATATATAAAGGGAAACTTTCGCAAAGAGTTTCTACCCTTTTCGAAAGAGCAATAATTGTTTCTGCGTCTTTTTTGTTCTGTAGTACAGTCGATATTATACCAGCTATCTCTACCATCTCCGACTCGCCCATGCCCCTTGTCGTAACACAAGGCGTACCAAGCCTTATGCCACTCGTTATTGTCGGTGGATTTTTATCATAAGGTATTACATTTTTGTTTACTGTAATTCCGGCTGCCCCGAGTGCCTCTTCAGCATCTTTTCCTGTGATACCCTTATTGGTCAAATCCACAAGCATCATGTGGTTGTCCGTACCGTCCGAGATGATCTTAAAGCCCCTGTTTATTAACTCTTCTGAAAGACTCTTTGCATTCTGAATGACCCTGGCCTGGTAATCTCTAAATTCCCGGCTCAGTGCTTGTTTTAGAGCAACTGCCTTAGCTGCTATGACATGAACAAGCGGGCCACCCTGTATTCCCGGGAATACCATTTTATCAACTGCTTTGGCATACTCTGTTTTACACATTATCATACCACCCCTAGGTCCTCTTAATGTCTTATGAGTTGTTGTTGTTACAAAGTCTGCATAAGGCACAGGGGATGGGTGGAAGCCTGCAGCAATAAGTCCTGCTATATGGGCGATGTCTGCTACAAGATATGCACCAACTTCTTTTGCTATATCAGAGAATATCTTAAAATCAATGATTCTCGAGTATGCGCTTGCACCAGCAAGTATAATCTTTGGTTTATTTTCCAATGCAAGGCGTCTTACTTCATCATAGTCGATATAGCCTGTATCTTTATTAACACCGTATGGTACAGTTTTATAGAAAGTTCCCGAGAAGTTTACTGATGCACCATGTGATAGGTGTCCGCCATGACTCAAATTCATACCAAGTATTGTGTCGCCTGGCTTAAGCACAGAAAAATAGACTGCCATATTGGCCTGGGTGCCTGAGTGTGGCTGGACATTTACATGCTCTGCGCCGAACAATTCTTTTGCCCGTTCTATTGCCAGGTTTTCTACGATATCAGCATATTCGCACCCGCCGTAATATCTTTTCCCGGGATATCCTTCTGCATATTTGTTTGTAAAGACAGAACCCTGCACCTCAAGTATAGAAGGGCTTGCATAGTTCTCAGATGCGATAAGTACTATATTTTTTCTTTCTCTTTCTATCTCTTTCTGTATTGCTTCAAAGACTTCTGGATCGGTGAGCTTAAGATTTTCAAAAGCCATGTTTTGTTAAACGGTCCTCTATCTGTGTTATTTTTTTAAGTCTTACGCAGTGTCTTTCTCCTTCGAAAGGAGTACTAACCCATACCCTTACAATCTCTTTTGCTAAATCTTTCCCGACTATCCTTCCACCGAGAACAAGAATATTGGCATCGTTATGTAGTCTGCTCATCTTTGCAGTGTAAAGATCATTGCATAAGGATGCCCTTACGTTAGGGAATTTATTGGCTACTATAGACATCCCTATTCCAGTACCGCAAATAAGTATTCCCTTTTCTATCTTTCCTGAAGAGATTGCTTCAGATACCTTTTCGCCTATATCAGGATAATCTACTGATTTATGACCTTTTGTGCCGTAGTCTATACACTCGACACGGAGATCATCTAATAGCGAGATAATCTCTCTTTTAAGTTCAAAACCTGCATGATCACAGCCAATTGCGATTGTCATGTTAATATTTTAATAATTAAATGTTTAATTTTATCTGAGAAATTATTTGGAAGTCAAGAAAGGTTTTTATTATATTGACAAAATTAAATAACTTAAGTTAAACTAATTTCTCTATAAGTTGTTCTTTGAAAAATCTAAAAAAGTGCGTAGCACACCCTCGTTAGTTAAGAGTTAAAAATGAGAGTTTGATCCTGGCTCAGAACGAACGCTGGCGGCGTGCCTAACACATGCAAGTCGAACGGAGTATATTTTGTAGCAATACGGGATATACTTAGTGGCGGACGGGTGAGTAACACGTAAGTAACC
>JBGOWS010000289.1:0-2979 GCA_041478735.1 Thermodesulfovibrionia bacterium
CTTTCAGGTCCAAATGTTGAAGCTATACGAAGGATGGTCAAGAGCATGAATGTGCCGGTAATCGCAGCCGGTGGAGTTTCCGATATCGGGGATATCAGGAATCTCATGGGAATAGAGAATCTCTGGGGAGTGATAACGGGAAAAGCAATTTATGCAGGGACACTTGATCTCAGAGAGGCAATTAAAATCGTGATGCGTGATGAGTAATGAGTGATGAGTGAAAAATACGGCAATAAGTAATGATCTGACAAAATAAGAACTCACGCATGGTGAAAACACATGAGGATTTAGATGTTTGGAAGAAGGCAATGGAACTTGCTGAGAAAATATATTTATTGGCCGGCAAATTTCCAAAAGAAGAGCAATATGGCATAGTTTCTCAAATAAAACGTTCTGCAATCTCGGTACCAAGTAATATAGCTGAAGGTGCAGCACGAAATTCCAATAAAGAATTCATACAGTTTCTTTATGTGGCATTAGGGTCTCTCTCTGAAATAGAAACACAACTATTACTTGCCAATAGATTGAAATTCATTCAAGCGGCCACTTTATTAGATGACATAGAATCAATAAGAAAGATGTTATTAGGGCTTATTAAATTTCTGAAAGGTAAAGAACGTGAAAGAGCATAATGAGTCAATGGGTAAAAACCCATTACTCATCACTCATTACGCATTACGGATTTCAAGTGCTTGCTAAGAGAATAATACCCTGTCTCGATGTAAAAGACGGACGTGTTGTTAAAGGAGTAAGCTTTGTCAATTTGAGGGATGCGGGTGACCCTGTTGAGAATGCAAAGTTCTATGATGAGCAGGGAGCTGATGAACTTATTTTTTTAGATATTACTGCCTCCCACGAAAAACGAAACATCATTTTAGATGTCGTTATGAAAACAGCATCAGATGTCTTTATGCCTCTCACCGTTGGCGGAGGAATCCGGACTATCGATGATATCAGAGACCTCCTAAAAGCTGGTTGTGACAAGGTTTCAATTAACACAGCGGCTGTCAAGGACCCTTATTTTATAAGCAAGGCTGCCGAGAAGTTTGGAACTCAATGTATCGTTGTCGCGATTGATGCAAAAAGAGTTTATAGCAGTTTACCTGATACAACCGGTGAACAATGGTTTGAGGATCCCGCATTGAGGAAAGTTCGCCTTGAACTGAATTCTATCACTGATTTGGTAATCCCCCCTCACCCCCCTTTAGTAAAGGGGGGAAGTGGGGATACAGATCAGCCCCCTTTAATTCCCCCCTTGGTAAGGGGGCCCGCCTGCCGTCCGTCGGGCAGGGATACAGAGGGGTCAAAGATGGGCGAGGGGGAATTATGGGCAATCTCGACGCATGGTGGGAGAAAGATGAAGCCTATCAATGCAGTTCAATGGGCGAGGAAGATGGAAGAACTCGGCGCCGGAGAGATCATGCTTACGAGTATGGATAAGGACGGGACGAAAGACGGATATGATATTGAATTAACCCGTGCCATATCGGAATTTGTTTCTATTCCTGTTATTGCCTCAGGTGGGGCGGGGAATCTGGAACACTTGTACGAAGCCCTCGAATACGGAAAGGCCGACGCAGTCCTTGCGGCATCCATTTTTCATTACAGGGAATACACAATCAGGGAAGCGAAGGAGTATCTGAAGTCTAAGGGAGTGCCTGTAAGGCTTTAGTTTTGCTGCTTTTGGGTATCGCAATTTTAGATATTAGTGCTTTTGGCTCTATCCTCAGGGTTTCGATCATGTTGTCAACACTTGGAATAGTCTTTAGTTTGGACATCTTGCCTTCTTTGATAACTGTCACCTCTACCTCGGAAAGTTTCTTAGCGTCGGAGTATCTCGCACAGAGAGAGGCAGCAACCATTAATGCCTCATCTGTAATCTCTCCTACGATTAAGGTTGTTGGACTTCCATAGCCCTTGACCTGTAAGAGACAACCGCCTGCTGATAGGGACAAGATTTTCTCATTCTCGGCCTTGTTTCTTCCGACAATAATTTTACATGAGGGAGAGAACCTGAAATGTCTGCCGATCTTTAAAAGGCTCAGGTCATTACAATCACAATCAGGATTATATGTGAGCAGGTCTTTAAGTCTAAGGGCATAATTGGGTTCAGTGAGAAGACATCCCCCGGCCGGCGCTGGATAGTCTGTAAGACCGAATTCTTTTGCAAGGGCCATCTGGGGTTTTCTTGAACGACCTCTAAAGTCATAGAGCATGTCCCTCTTTATGATCCCTCTGCATTCTGATACGGTCATCCCTAAGAGTTTTGCACTGAGTGGCCTCAACACATAATCTGTTACTCCCGCCTCTTTGTCAATAAGATAGAGTATGTTTTTCCTCTGGCTCATTGGTCTCTGGCCGAGGACCTCCCCGGAAATAATAAAATCAGCCTCTATTTTTTCCATAAAGTCTTTTGCTGCTTTGAGCATAAGGATTCTGCAATCTATGCAGGGGTTCATATTTTTGCCGTAACCAAATTTAGGTTTCTTTACTGTTTCCAATAATTCAGATGATAGTTCGCAGATTCTGATGTCAAACCCGAACTGTTCTGCGGTGAGAGACAAGTTCTTACAATATAAAGGCATGTCGGATATTTCATGATCGAAGGGAGTCAAAAATTTCAAGGCCGTAACCTTAATTCCCTGCCTGAGGACTGTTAGGATCGAGAGTGTGCTGTCAAGACCGCCTGAGAATAATGCAATTGCTCTATAAGGCATCGGTTTTTACCATATGGACGGTTATGCGTGATCTGCAATGCGTGATGAGCAAAAACCCATTTACGAATTACGCGTCACGCTATTACGATTGATACTTAATGATTTCTGCAACTGATCAGGTGTTGCCACTGCTGTACCGACTTTCGCGACAACTATACCCGCTGCATGGTTTGCGATAACTGCTGCATTCTTCATGCCGGCACCTGCTGCATAGGCAAGAGTAAATGCTGCTATCACTGTATCTCCTGCACCTGTTACATCA
>JBGOWS010000019.1:0-17679 GCA_041478735.1 Thermodesulfovibrionia bacterium
AGTTGGGCAAAGGTACAACGTTTAATATATACCTTCCGGCAATCCACGGGGAATTAAGCAATGTTTCAGCCTTGGATGAGGAAAAGAAAATCAAGATGTCCCGGGGTAATGAGACAATTTTATTAGTAGAAAATAAGGAAGAACTCAGAGCCCAATATACCACTGCACTGAATCGCCTCAATTATAACGTGCTTTCTGCGAAAAACAGTAACGAAGCACTTGATATTTATTTAGCCACATCAAAGAAAATTGACCTGATCATCTCAGATATAATAATGCCTGAAAAATCCGGCATGGAGCTTTTCAAAAAGCTGAAGTTTATTAATCCTGATGTCAAATTTATCCTTGTAACAGACCATGGCCTCAATGAACAGGTTGAATATATCAGCAAAGAGGTAAAGGCGGTAATTAAAAAGCCCTATAACATCCAGGAAATGGCACGCGTGATAAGGGAGGTTCTTGACAGCCCTGCATAGCGTAACAGTTGACCCTCACTTTTCTTGAATTATCAAATACATTCATGTAATATTAAAAAATATTCTCTAACAACTTTATACTTTTGTAACCATGGAAAAGAAAATTAAAAAAGCTGTATTACCTGCTGGAGGACTTGGGACAAGGTTCTTACCCGCAACTAAGGCATCTCCAAAAGAGATGCTACCTATAGTTGACAAACCCATGATCCAGTATGCAATTGAAGAGGCACGTTCATGCGGATTAGAAGAGTTTATAATTATCACAGGGAAATACAAACGCGCTATAGAAGATCATTTTGATTCTGCCTTCGAACTCGAAGAGAGTCTAAAGAAGAGTGGAAAAAAGCATCTTCTTGAAGAAATTAATCGACTTAACCACCTAAATTTTGCGTATATAAGGCAGAAAGCAGCCCTCGGGCTTGGCCATGCAATACATTGTGCTAAACCATTTGTAAAAGACGAACCTTTTGCAGTTCTTTTGAGTGATGATATTATTGACCCTGATGATTTCTTGCTTCAGGATATGATCAACCTTTATAAAGAATTTAACTCTCCCATCCTTGCTCTGCAAAAGGTTCCCCTATCAGAAATAAATAAATATGGGGTAATTGACGGAATAAGAAAAAGAGAAAATGTATACAGGATTAACAATCTTGTAGAAAAACCAAAATCAACTGATGCGCCTTCGGACATGGCAATAATTGGCAGGTATATTCTTACACCGGATATTTTTGAGATACTTGAAAATGTTGCCCCGGGGAAAAACGGAGAAATACAATTAACAGATGCACTTTTTGGTTTGATGAAAAAACGCCCTATATACGGATATCTATTTGAAGGGAAAAGGTATGATGCGGGTGATAAGATTGGCTACCTTAAGGCAACAGTTGACCTGGCATTGAAGAACCCGCAGGTTTCCGAACAGCTTGGAAAGTATCTTATTGAAGTTGCAGAGAGATTAAAAATAAATAATATAAAACTTTAAGGAGTTAAAATGGCAGATGTAGTAGATGTTGAACAGACAGTTGACAAAGAGATTGAGATACCTGATAACTTGCCCGTCCTTCCTGTAAGAGACATTGTTGTATTCCCTTATATGATACTTCCTCTCTTTGTTGGAAGGGAGATGTCAATAAAGGCTATAGAATATTCCCTCAGTGCAAATAGAATGGTTCTTCTAGTGGCTCAAAAGGATTTAAATATAGAAACTCCAACCCTTGAGGATCTTTACTCTATAGGTACTGTTGCTGTTATAATGAGGATGCTCAAGCTTCCTGATGGCAGGGTTAAAATACTTGTGCAGGGACTGAGCAAGGCAAGGGCATTAACTTATCCTCAGACAGAGCCTTTCTTTAAAGCAAATATAGAAAAAATAACCGACCAAAAACCTCCAACGCTTACCATAGAAGATGAAGCACAGATACGAACCGCGAGAGAACAGTTGGAAAAGATTGTATCTCTTGGGAAGACAATACTTCCCGATATAATGGGGGTTGTTGAAGGCATTGAAGACCCCGGAAGACTTGCAGACCTTATTGCCTCAAATCTTGGATTAAAAACAGAACAAGCACAAGAGGTGCTTGAGATAATAGACCCTATCTACAGGCTAAAGCGAGTCAGTGAAATATTAGGAAGAGAGATTGAGCTTTTGACGGTTCAGCAGAAGATCCAATCTGAGGCCAGGGGTGAAATAGACAAAACACAACGTGAGTATTTCCTGAGAGAGCAGCTTAAGGCAATACAGAAGGAACTCGGTGAAATTGATGAAAGGGCAGAAGAGATAAAAGAGTTCAGGAAAAAGATCGAAGATGCAAAAATGCCTGAAAAGGTTATGAAAGAGGCTGAGAAACAGCTCAAACGCCTGGAAAAGATGCACCCTGACAGTGCTGAGTCAGCTACCGTCAGAACATATCTCGATTGGATGGTTGAATTGCCCTGGTCCACGTCAACAAAAGATAAACTTGATATAAAGGCTGCAGAAAAAGTGCTTGATGAAGATCACTATGATCTGGAAAAGGTAAAAGAGCGCATTTTAGAGTATATTAGTGTCAGGAAGTTAAAGGAAAAGATGAAGGGTCATATCATCTGCTTTATTGGCCCTCCAGGCGTTGGAAAGACCTCTCTCGGCAAGTCTATAGCACGAGCCTTAGGAAGAGAATTTGTCCGTATGTCCCTGGGAGGAGTCAGGGATGAGGCGGAGATCAGGGGGCATAGAAGAACTTATGTTGGTGCACTTCCTGGAAGGATAATACAGGGCATAAAAACAGCAGGGACAAATAATCCTGTGTTTATGCTGGATGAGATTGATAAGATAGGAATGGACTTCAGGGGGGACCCATCATCAGCCCTTCTTGAAGTTCTTGATCCGGAACAGAATTACTCATTTGCGGACCATTATCTTGCAGTCCCTTTTGATCTATCAAAGGTTATGTTTATTACAACAGGCAATCTTGTGGATACTATACCGAGTCCACTAAGAGACAGAATGGAGATAATTTATCTATCAGGCTATACAACCGAAGAAAAACTTGGCATAGCAAAAAACTATCTGATACCCAAACAGCTAGAGGAACACGGCCTTAGCAGCAAAGTACTGAAGATTACAGACCCGGGGCTTTTTAATGTAATTTCACAGTATACAAGAGAAGCAGGTGTAAGAAACCTCGAAAGGGAAATCGCAAACCTCTGCAGGAAAGTAGCAAAGAAGATAGCCGAGGGTAAAGACAAAATATTTCTAATAAATGCGCAGAATCTTCACAGATACCTTGGTGTGCCTAAATTCCTGCCTGAAGAAGAGATGGAAAAAGATGAGATCGGTGTGTCTACAGGTCTTGCATGGACAGAAACAGGCGGAGATATCATCTATGTAGAGGCAACAACCATGAAGGGCAAAGGCCTTCTTACCTTAACAGGACAGCTTGGAGACATTATGAAGGAATCAGCCCACGCTGCCCTGAGTTATGTGCGTTCGAGATCAAAGAAGCTTGGTATAAATGATGATATATTTTCAAAAACTGACCTCCATATCCACGTCCCCGCAGGTGCGATACCAAAAGATGGACCTTCCGCAGGTATTACAATGGCTACAGCGATTGCATCAGCCCTTACGGGAAAGCCTGTTAATAAGAATATCGCAATGACCGGAGAGGTTACACTGAGAGGCAGGGTTCTTCCAATCGGGGGGCTAAAGGAAAAAACTCTTGCTGCAAAAAGGATGGGAATAAAAAAGATAATTATTCCCAAAAGAAATAAGAAAGACCTTGAGGATATTCCAAAATACATCAAAAAGGATATGGAATTTGTATTTGCAGAGACCGTGGACGATGTCCTCGATGCTGCACTGAAAAAAGTCAATAATCGTAAACGCAAGATAGCTGTCAAGAAGCAGGGTAAATCAAAAAAATCTGCCCGTTAATCCGAATAATGCAGACATTGTTCAAAGATTTATTTAACTCGATAAATTTATTAGAAATATCTTTAATGGTCTTATTAATTAAAATATTCCAGAAACCATCAGATAAATGTACACTAAGGTATCGAAAAGTAAATTTTTTCACAACATCTGCATTATCTCAAATGTATTTTTGGGATTAATAATATTATGATATGAAGCTTTCTCAACTTGGTGAACTATCCCTGTTAGAGCAGATCAGAAAAAGTTTTTGCAAAAAATCCAAAAATATCATAGTTGGTATTGGCGATGATGCTGCGGTTTTAAAACCAATAGACAAAAAACTCCTTTTAACAACTGACATGATGGTCGAAGGGATTCATTTTGACCCTGGTTTTATAACCCCATACCAGCTTGGCTTCAAGCTAACATCAGTTAATGTGAGTGATATATATGCGATGGGAGGAAAACCCTTCTATCTTCTGCTGAATATAGCTGTAAATAAAGATACGAATACAAAATTTATTGATAGTCTATTGGATGGTGTTAAAGATGCAATAAATCTATATGATACAATCCTTATTGGAGGTGACATTTCAGCTACGAATATAGGTATTGCCTTATCAGCAACACTTGTTGGATATACAAAAAAACATATCAAACGCTCCGGAGCAAACAGAGGTGATAGAATCTATGTAACAGGCTTCCTCGGCGATTCAGCCTGCGGTCTTGAATTGCTAAAAAAGATAAGGAAACCAGTCCCCATCGAGAACATAAAATACAGAATACAGAACATAGCCCCCCCTCCCCTAACCCCTCCCACAAGGGGAGGGGAATGCTTTAAAATTCCCTCCCCCTCGAGGGGGGAAAGTAAGGGAGGGGGTGAAACACAGAGTCCTGAGTTCTGGACTAGGTATTCTAAATTGGGGCTGTCCTGGAACATGGTTGAGCCGTTGCTCAAGAGGCATCTCATGCCTCAAGCAAGAGATCCAAAGAAATTTGCCCAATATGCAACCTCGATGATAGATATAAGTGACGGCCTTCTGATTGATTTATCAAGGCTCTGCAGTGAAAGTAAGGTTGGTGCCAGGATATACATCGATAATATTCCTTTATCTCCAGCGCTCAAAAAAACTGCTGCCCGTCTTGGCATTTCACCGATAAAATTAGCCTTATCAGGTGGAGAAGATTATGAGATGTTGTTCACCGCACCTGCGGGGAAAAAGGTTAAGGCGATATATATTGGAGAGATTACAGAATCAGAAAGGGTAATTGTAGATAGTTCAGGAAGGAAAAGGCCATTTTCAGCAAAAGGCTATCAGCACTTTCGCGATCAGAAATAATCCATGATTAAGAAAGTACTTATAACAACCATAATTTTCGGAACAGCATTGTTATTCATAATGTCGATACAGATCACGGGTAACGAACCTGTTCAAAGATATGGTTCCACGGATACAGTAAAACTGCCCGAACCTAAATATAACAGCAAGGTATCAATTGAAAAAGCTTTGCTTGAGAGAAGATCGGTAAGGGAATATAAAAACAACTCCCTGGCGCTTGCTGAAATTTCACAACTTCTTTGGGCCTCTCAAGGAATTACAGATCCAGGGGGTTTCAGGACAGCGCCTTCTGCCGGAGCACTCTACCCCCTTGAGGTTTATGTTGTTGTTGGAAATGTGGATAACCTTCCTGATGGAATTTACAAGTATAAGTCTCGTGGTCATGAACTTGTACTGGTCGCAAAAGGGGATAAGCGAGATGAACTATGCGCCGCTGCACTCGGACAGGCCTCTATTAAATACAGTGCCGCAGTTATAGTATTTGCTGCAGCTTATGAACGCACAACTAAAAAGTACAGAGAGAGGGGTATCAGATATGTGCATATGGAGGTTGGCCACGCAGCTCAAAACATTTATCTGCAATCAGTTTCATTAAATCTTGGAACATTAGTCGTCGGCGCCTTTAATGATAGAGAGGTTAAAAAGGTTATAAATATGCCTAATGAAGAACAACCTTTGTATATAATGCCCGTTGGTAAAAGATAACATGAGTATGAACAAATACCAAAAGATTGCCCTGATATTAGGAATATTGGCCCTGCTTATCGCTTATGGAAAAACAATAACAAAAATCGGCTTAGGTGCAATGGCATTAATGGGCAAAGGGATAGTTATTATAGCAGCAACCCTGTTTATCTTTTTTGCACTAAAAAAATCGGGAAAGAAAAAATGAGTAAGGATTTTTTCTTTGGTGCCGGAGATCGGACTCGAACCGATACGCTCTTTTGGAACGAGGGATTTTAAGTCCCTTGCGTCTACCAATTCCGCCACTCCGGCCCGTTTGAATTTTAAACGATTTTTTACCATTTGGTCAAACACTTTAATAGGTTCAAATTTTATATCTCTAACCCTTTGGATTTAAGCAATAATGCAGACATTGTTCAAAATTTTATTGAACTCGATGAATTTTTTTAAAACATCTTCATTAGTAATATTTACTAAAATATTCCTAAAACCATCGGTTAAAGGTACACTAAGGTATCGAAAAATAAAATTTCTCACAACATCTGCATTATTTCTCTACGAGTCGTAGACAATTGCATTATTTGGGTTTAATTAGGATACCAAGAAAGAAATTCCTTAGTATAATGATATTTCCTTATTATTCAATGCGCCCTCTCCCACGTTTATACTCTATTTGTGATAAAATATAAGTTCTCCGTCGATATGTCAAAAAATATACGTAATTTTTCTATCATAGCTCATATAGACCATGGGAAGTCTACGCTTGCAGACAGGCTTCTCGAATATACAGGTGCGCTGAGTGCAAGGGAAATGACCGAACAGGTCCTGGATTCAATGGATCTTGAAAGAGAAAAAGGTATTACCATAAAGGCCCATGCAGTAAGGCTTTTATATAGAGCTGATGATGATAAAGATTATATCCTCAATCTTATAGACACTCCAGGACATGTTGATTTCTCATATGAGGTTTCAAGAAGCCTCGCTTCGTGCGAGGGGGCACTCCTTGTAGTTGATGCATCGCAGGGTGTTGAGGCGCAGACACTTGCAAATGCTTGTCTTGCAGCAGAGCATAATCTTGGAATAGTCCCTGTGATAAATAAGATAGACCTGCCGAGCGCTGACCCGGAAAAAACAAAGGACCAGATAGAAGATGCAATTGGGATTGACTGCTCTGATGCCATACTAGCAAGCGCAAAAGAAGGGATAGGTACCAAGGAAATCCTTGAGGCTATAGTAAAAAAGATTCCGTCTCCAACAGGAGGTGATGATAAGCCTTTGAAGGCATTAATCTTTGATTCGTGGTTTGATAACTATCAGGGTGTAATTGTTCTTGTCAGAGTGTTTGACGGGAAGGTAGCGGTTGGCAAAAAGATCAAAATGATGGCAACGGGAAAAGTCTTTGAAGTATCTCAGGTCGGAATCTTCTCTCCAAAAATAGAGCCTGCTTATGAATTATCTTCAGGAGAAGTCGGCTATATAATAGCAAGCATAAAAAGCGTCACTGATACAAAAATAGGTGATACTATAACCGATGCTGAAAACCCTGTTGAAGAAGCATGCCCGGGATATAAAGATATAAAACCAATGGTCTTCTGCGGCCTTTATCCGATCGCATCACATCAATATGAAAATCTAAGGAATGCCCTTAATAAACTTAGGCTTAATGACGCTTCTTTTACCTATGAGCCGGAGACATCTTTAGCCCTCGGGTTCGGATTCAGATGCGGTTTCTTAGGCTTGCTTCATATGGAGATTGTACATGAAAGGCTTGAACGTGAATTTGACCTAGCGCTTTTAAGCACTGCCCCAACAGTTGTCTACAGGGTAACAAAAACAGACGGGGAGATTTTATTTATCGAGAACCCTGCATTGTTGCCGGAAAAATATGAGGTTATAGAAGAGCCCTTTGTGATCACGACCATTTTTGTGCCTAAGGATTTCATAGGCCCTATTCTGGATCTGTGCCAGGAAAAAAGAGGTATTCAGAGGAATTTTACTTTTATTGGAAAAGACAGGATAAAGGTAGAATATGAACTGCCCTTAAATGAGATACTCTGGGATTTTTATGACAGATTAAAGTCTCTATCAAAAGGTTATGCATCCATGGACTACGAGTTCCTGGGTTACAGGGAGTCAGACCTTGTTAAGCTTAATATTCTCATTAATGGAGAAGTTGTTGATGCGCTTTCTTTGATAGTTCATAAGGACAAGGCATATTATAAGGGGCGAGAGCTTTCCGAAAAGCTGAGAGAAATTATACCGAGACAATTGTTCGAGGTTGTAATACAGGCTGCAATTGGCAACAAGATTATAGCGCGTGAAAGCGTAAGAGCACTCAGAAAGGATGTAATCGCCAAGTGTTATGGCGGTGATATAACCCGAAAGAGAAAACTGCTCGAAAAACAGAAAGAGGGCAAGAAAAGAATGAAACAGGTGGGAAGAGTCGAACTTCCGCAGGAGGCATTCCTTGCAGTTTTGAAAGTGAAATGAAGATAGAACAGGTAGACAGTCAGGATATGATATTTTCGCTCATTCTCGTCGCGACTTTTGTCGGGACTCCGAGGTTTTTGCCTCTTTATATTTATATAAAATATGCTGTCTGACTATCGGCAAAAATCCGCTCAAATACCACATCCTGACTTTTCAGATTTGATTATATAAGATGAAAGCTGAATTTCTTTATATCCACATCCCGTTCTGCATAAAAAAATGCCTGTACTGCGACTTTCTTTCTGTGCCATACGATGAATCCTTCGCAAAGAAATATGTTAAAGCATTATGCAAAGAACTAATCCTAAAAAAAGACTCTGCCAGGATATTAAAAACAATTTACATAGGAGGTGGTACCCCTTCCCTACTTACTGAAGAATGTTTCAGAAAACTATTTAACTGCCTGAGGAATAATTTTAATTTTTCGCCTTCTATCGAAATAACAGTTGAGGCAAATCCCGGGACAATAAATGAATCCAGGATGAATACACTGCTTTCTCTTGGCGTTAACAGGCTTAGCATCGGAATACAATCATTTAATAATGACGAACTTAGAATACTCGAAAGGGTTCACACTTCAGGTGATGCAGCAAGATCAATTGAGTTAATAAGAAAATCAGGTATAAATAATTTTTCAGTAGATTTAATGTATGGAATACCCGGCCAGACTTTGGAATCATGGCACAACACCATCTCAAAGGCAGTCGGGTTGTCTCCAACTCATGTCTCTTCGTACGAACTTACACTCGAGGAAAATACGCCACTTTACAAACTGATGAAATCTAATGAGACCCTTTCACAGCACAGATGCGAGGCAACTACTATCTCCCCTCCCTTGACGGGAGGGGATAAAGGGGAGGGTGAAAACAAGTTCAAAAATCACCCCCACCCTACCCCTCCCCCGTCAAGAGGGAGGGAATTTTTAGGAAATCCCGAAGCAGAGAATCGAAAAAGTCATTTGATTAAGATGCCTCATGAAGAAATAATCCTCAAAATGTACAACCATGCAATAGATTATCTTGCAAGCTTTGGGTACGAACATTATGAAATATCCAACTTTGCATTGCCAGGATTCAGATGCATGCACAACCTCAATTATTGGGATAGAGGAGAGTATATCGGAGCCGGTGCAGGAGCCCACTCCTTTTTCAATGGAATGCGTTCAAAAAATACAGAAGACATTAAAAGACATATAGAAAGTTTGAACAGCGGGGTAATCCCGGAGATGGAGTCAATCGAGCTCTCATCTATCGATTCCATTAAAGAATTCGTATTTCTGGGACTGAGAAAGACAGAAGGGATAAACATTAATGGCCTACCCTCCTTTATTCCCCCCTTGCCAAAGGGGGATATAGGAGGGTGCAATAGTGTCTTCCTCGATGCGTGCAGAGATTTAGTTTATGAAGGGTATATTGAGATCAAGGGAGGTTTTCTCAGGCTCACAAGAAAGGGGATGGTGGTATCAAATACAATTATAGTGGAAGTATTTGAGAGATTAGGGCTTGATTGAGTAGAAAACTGGGCTTATAATACTTAAAATTATTGGGTGGGGAAAACCTTTTTGTGCATAACCGCACAGATAGGCAAAATTAATTATTAGAAAAAAGGAGAGTATATGAAATTGCGATTGATGGCAGTTTTAGGTATAGTGCTTTTGGCATGTCAAGTTAATGCAGGGGAAAACCTGGTTCTAAAAGATCAGAAGGATAAGGTAAGTTACAGCATAGGGATGAATATTGGTAACAACTTAAAAAAACAATCGATTGATGTTAATCCAGATGTTCTTGCACAGGGAATTAAAGATGCACTTTCTGGCAGTAAGGCATTAATGACAGAGCAGGAAGTTAATGAGACCATAATGGCTTTTCAGAAGGAAATGTCGGCTAAACAGATCGAGCGTTTAAAAGAACTCGGTGAGAAAAACAAGAAAGAAGGTGAGGCTTTTCTTGCTGAGAACAAAAAAAAGGAAGGTATAATAACCTTGCCGAGTGGTTTGCAGTACAAGGTTATTAACGAAGGAACTGGCGAGACACCCGAGTTAACCGATGTTGTAACTGTAAATTATCGTGGAACTTTAATTGATGGAACCGAGTTTGACAGCTCATATCGCCGTGGACAACCAGCAACCTTTCCGGTAAACGCTGTAATTGCTGGTTGGGCCGAAGCATTACAACTGATGAAGGTGGGCTCAAAATGGCAGTTGTTTATTCCCTCTGATCTCGCTTATGGAGAACGTGGAGCCGGTCGTGATATCGGTCCAAATGCTACCCTGATTTTCGATGTTGAACTACTCTCGATTAAGAAGGAAGCTACGAAACCCTGATAAGTTAGTACAATACAAATTCCAGGGAATTTAAGGAAAGGCGCGCGCAATCTCATATTGCATATTTGTAAAAACTGTACCCATTAGTTGCATAAAACAAGGGCAGACATGCTGAAAAACCCCTGTAATGCAACAAGATATTATTTATGATACACATGATACACCCCCCTAAGTCCCCCCTTAATAAGGGGGGACTTAGGGGGGTGTTAGCGCATTGTGGCAGAAGGCTGGCAGGCCAGTCTGTGCGGCTATAAGGTGTTGCTACAGGACTTTTTCAGCATATCTGCCCTTACTATTGAAAAAATGTTTTGCAACGTTTAGGTGTACTTCCTTTTGAGGGGAAAAAGTGACTTATTCATCTTCATCCTTAGATGAATGCTTTTTAAACCAGTTTACGGCATCGAGCGTGGAAACTTTTCCATTAGCCATATCGAGAGTGAATCGTTCAAGTTCTTCCTGTGTGGTTTTTAAAGCATAGCCGTTTCTTTTAAGAAAAATACCTGCAGATGTTATAGCGGTTCGCTTATTGCCATCAATAAAAGGGCGATTCTTAATAAGGGATTCCGTAAGAAGAGCAGCAGCAGCCTTGTAAAAAATATCAGGGTAAAGTTCTTTACCACCAAAGGTTGACTGGGGTCTTAAGACAGCAAATTGAAGAAGCCCTAAATCCCGAATGCCGTGAGAGCCACGGGCCTTACCTATCAGCCTGCTGTTGATAAAAAGTATCTGCTCTACCGTGAGATGTTTCATTTCTTAGCAAGCTTTTTAAGAGCAGGACTGTACTTTTTGATAAAATCATTTAACTGAGATACAAATTGCCTGTCCACGCCTTTTGGATATTTCTTTTTCCTTAGGGGCTCAATCACTATCCTTGAGCTTGACTCGTCAAGCCTGATATCTACATCAGAACCAACAGATAGGTCAAGCTTTTCAAGCATATCACCCGGGATTGTTATCCCTCGACTATTGCCTATAGAACATATTTTTCTATACATTAATACCTGCGAATAAATGTTATAACAAATAATTATAACTAAAAACTATATAATTTTATAACAATCATTGTTTTATTTATAAAATTATAACCCCTTCCCCTTTAAATTTTAAAATTATCATACCGTTCCGACCCGGAAGGCGGGTTTTGGATACAGAATAAAATGTCCTATTTATTCAAATAATTTAAGTTGAGGATATTTTCCAACAAAAGATGATGTGGCCTTATTTCTGACTATTGTTTTGGTAGATTCAGGGTTTTTATGATACTATGAAATAAAGCAATTATTGTTCAGCAGACTTTCAGTACTCTTAGAATCCAAAGTAAAAAGAAAAAGGTGCTAAGGAAATGAATGATTGGCTTATAATATTAGGGATTTTGGTTATATGGCTGATTTTACAGTTTGTAGTATTTCCCAAGCTGGGTATTTTTACCTGAGATATAAATCGTAAGGAGTCGGGAACTCCTAAGAAAAAGCTCTAACAGCCTTTATCAAATTAACCCGAATAATGCAGACATTGTTCAAAATTTTATTTAACTCGATGAATTTATTGAAAACATCTTTATTTGTAATATTCACTAAAATATTCCTAAAACCATCAGTTAAAGGTACACTAAGGTATCGAAAAATAAAATTTCTCACAACATCTACATTATTTCAATTACATTATTTCAATTACATTATTTCAATTACATTATTTGGGTTAATCATTTTTTAATGAAGAAATTGCTTCAGAAGATTCTATTCGAGAGAGCGCACGCAACTCGCTACTTATTGCTCTTTACCCTGATAATAATTCTTTTTTCCTGTACACGAGAGCCGGAGATAAAGAAGCCAAACGCAATAACCATTGGCTCACTTGCAGATGCAAAAAGATTGTTGCCACTTCTTGCCACGGATAGCGCCTCGGGAGATATAAGCGGCTGGATCTTCAATGGACTGACAAAATATGACAAAGATATAAAGATTACAGGTGATCTTGCTGAGTCATGGGATGTATCCTCTGACGGCCTTCAGATAATCTTTCATTTAAGAAAAAATGTTTTGTGGCACGATGGGGTTGAGTTCACAGCAGATGATGTTATTTTTACATATAAAAAAGTTACTGACCCTCGAGTTCCAACACCTTATAGCAGTACCTATGGGCCTGTAGAAAAGGTCGAGATATTGGACAAATATACTGTAAAGGTAGTTTATAAAGAACCTTATGCCCCTGCACTTGAGTCATGGGGCATGGGTATAATACCTAAACATATGCTTGAAGGAAAAGATATAACTGAAGAATATTACAATAGATTTCCTATAGGTACAGGCCCATACACATTAAAGGAGTGGGTGACCGGTCAGAAGATAGTTCTTGAGGCATTTGATGATTATTTTGAGGGCAGGCCAGAGGTAGATAGATATATAGCGCGAGTCATACCTGATACAGCTACAATGTTTCTTGAGCTTAAATTTGGCGGCATAGATTTCATGGGTCTTACCCCTCCTCAATATAAACTCCAGGCAAACACTGAATTTTTTAATAACTACTTCCAGAAATTCAGGTACCCCTCCTTCGGGTTTACGTATCTCGGGTATAACCTTCTTGACCAAAGGTTTTCAGACAAAAGAGTAAGGCAGGCTATAACACACGCTATAAACAAAAAAGACATTATTGAAGGTGTTCTACTCGGTTACGGGACACCATGCACAGGACCATTCCCTCCGGAATCATGGGCGTATAACCCGGCTGTAAAAGACCTCAAGTATAATCCTGAGATATCAAGGAAGCTTTTTGAGGAGGCTGGCTGGAGAAAAGGGCCAAGCGGTTTACTCGAAAAAGACGGAAAACCATTTGAATTTACTGTGCTTGTAAACCAGGGGAATGATGCAAGGCTTAAGACTGCACAGATAATAAAGGAAAATCTAAAAACGGTAGGGATTAAGATGAACATTAAGGTTCTTGAATGGCAGGCTATGCTACATGAATTTATTGATAAGAAACGCTTCGAGGCGATCATTATGGGCTGGGCACTTTCGAGGGATCCTGATATATTTGACATATGGCATTCCTCAAAGACAAAAGAGGGTGAGTTTAATTTTATCTCATATAAGAATTATGAGGTGGATAAACTACTGCTCGAGGGAAGACGCACCTTTGATATGGAGAAAAGGAAAAAGATATATCACAGGATTCATGAAATCCTGGTTAATGAGCAGCCATACACATTTCTATACGTCCCTGATGCCTTACCTGTGCTCCACAAGAGGTTTAAAGGTGTAAAAAAGGCGCCGCTCGGCATATGGTATGATTTTATACATTGGCATGTCCCAAAAAATAAGGCTGAGTGGTACAGATAGATTCCTACTCCTCTTGATTGAAGATTACCTATAACGGAAATATTTGTTCCGCCCTTGTTCTTTGACACGGTACATAGCGATATCGGCATTCTTTATAAGGGTATCAATATCTCCACCATCATCAGGATAGATGGCAATTCCAATGCTGGCTGTGGTGCGGATTTTTTGCCCATCAAACACAAAGGGTTCTTGAAAGGTCTGCTGGATTTTATGGGCAATCTCGACTGAGTATTCCGCCCGAATGATTTTTGGCAATAAGAGCATAAATTCATCCCCTCCCATACGCGCAATCGTATCGGCTTTTCGCAAAAGTCTGGCTAGTCGATCGCCAACCATTTTTAACAATTGGTCTCCAACGTTATGCCCTAGACTATCATTTATGTCCTTAAAATTATCCAGGTCTAGTAATATCACAGCCAACTTTTGTTGATTTCGTTCGGCATGAGCCATCTCAAGGATTAAACGTTCATTAAAGAGCAGCCGATTTGGCAAGCCAGTCAGGGAGTCGTGATAAGCTAATTGACTGATGGTTTCTTCAGCCCGCTTACGCTCAGCGATCTCAAGCCGTAATTCCTCATTAACTTTTGCAAGCTCTGCTGTTCGTTCCTTGACCCGCATTTCCAATTTGTCGTAGGCTTCTTGCAGCGCTTCCTCAGCGCGCTTGCGCTCGGTGATGTCTCTGGCAAACTCGACCGCCCCAGAGAGGTTTCCGCGTTCATCTATAATGGGATAGGCAAATATCTCGAAGCTCCTGCCCTTGGTTGCCCCTTCATCTTCAGGGGTGGACGTTCGATAGGCGGCAGCTTTAGTTCGATATGCCTCGGCAACCACACAGTTCGGGCAAATGTCTTTCCGGCCTTTCAAAACTTCAAAGCACTTATAGCCAATGACAGATTCCTTGCCAGGGAGACCAAACACCTTGATCAGAACATCATTGACATCTATTAGATTGAAATCGAGATCAACGACATTCATGATTTCTTGGATAGCATTGAAGATAGCTTGCAGCTTTTGTTGAACTGAATGCAACGCCTCGTCTAAACGCTTGCGCTCGGCTTCCGATGTTTCTAACTCAGCAATTCGTTGACGCAATTCTGACAGCTCATTTATGAGTTGCTCTTTTGTCTTCTCTTGATCTTCCATTTTTCGCACTTATTAAGACTACCCTATTAAAACTATTCTACCAGATTGCCCACAGTTTTGCGCATGCAGTTATATATATTAAACCCAAATTACGCAAGGGTGTAGCCGCAAACTTTAGTTTGTGTGGATTTAAATAAATGTTTAATTTACTTTTTAGGTGATTTCAAATTGAGCGATTTTTATGTATAAACCGTTTAAAATTGTCATTCTGAGCGAAGCGAAGAATCTCTCTTTAAGTGATTGAGATTGCCACGTCGCTCCGCTCCTCGCAATGACAACCTTAAAAGAATCGCTCAATTTAGATTAGATATATATTATTAAGACTAATAAACTGTCTTCGCCTGTTCTTACCGTATTCCGTTGTGATAAAGTATATATCTTAAGAAAAGTCACTGCTTGGCACACGGCATGACTTCATACAGTGTTATATGCTGAAAGACAAGGTTGAATAGTACAGGTAGATTACTACCAGCCCATTTCGTCGAAAAACACTTCTATCACCTTCGGGTAGAAGTGGGTCCCTGCGAGGGAGCGGATATACTCGCGCACCTTCTCTTTAGGCCAGGCAGGACGATATGGGCGGTCGGAAAGAAGCGATTCCCATACATCCACCACTGCAAAGATCCGTGCTGCCAATGGGATCTGCTCACCTTTTAACCCCCGTGGATAGCCTGTGCCGTCCCATTTTTCGTGATGGCAATATGGGATGTCTAACGCCTGACGCAAAAAGGAGATGGGCGCGAGCAGTTCATAAGAGTATACTGGGTGTCTACGCATGATTTCCCGCTCCTCATCGTTGAGCGGGCCGGGCTTTAACAAAATCGTGTCAGGGATTCCTATTTTGCCAATGTCATGCAATAGTGCACCCCGGCGCACATTCACCAGTTCATCTTCATTCAAGCCCATAGCCTGTGCTAAACAAAGGGTTATCTCGGTAACACGTTGACTATGGCCCTCTGTTTCTTTGTCACGCATATCCAGGGCGCGCGACCATCCTTCCAGAGTGGCGTTATAGGCCCAGGTAAGTTCAATGTTGGAACGCTGCAGGTTATTGAATAGTTCGGCGTTATCTATGGCAATGGCTGCTTGAGCCGCTATAGTATTCAGAAAGTCCAGCCATTCTGGATCAAAATCGAGTGGGGCTCGGTGAAAGAGTTCAAACACTCCCATTACTCGCCCTTTGGCAATGATTGGCGCACCATAATAGGTGATGAACTTCTCGATCTTCAGCAAAGAAGATCGCAAAAAGCTATCCGGAGACTCAGCCAGATTAGGGATACTAATGACGCATTGTTCAAGAGCAACACGGCCAGCGTGGCCCTCACCCAACGGCAGTCGGGTGTTCTGGAGGGCGCTGGAGCGGAAGCCGAGTGCAGTAGCGTATTCGAGCATTTGTGTGTGTCGATTGAGCACCAGCACAATAGCGGCATGGACGCCAAGTTGTGAAGTCACCTGTTCAAGCAAGACTTTGAGGGTAAAGCGCAGATCGAGGCTTGCAGTGATAGCCCTGTCAATCTCATACAGGGCACCAAGGCGTTGGAGGTGGAGTTGAATCTGTTTGTTGGCTTTCACCAGTTCTGCGGTCCGTTCCTGGACTCGCATTTCTAACTCTTCGTGCGCTTTGCGCAGCTCATGCTGAGAATTTTCCAGCGATTCCAGCATCCCATTAATGGTGCCAGCCAGGCTCGACAATTCATCACTTCCTCCCAGCGACACGCGAGCTGAGGAGTTACCGCTTGAGCCAATGATAGCGACACCTGCGCTGAGACGAGTCAGCCGAGACAGTACCCCTTTCTCTAAAAGCAGCAGGGTAGCCACACCAAACACCAGTCCCACCGCCAGGAGCCAGAAGATAAAATAACGCATGGTGATCTGGCCTTGTTGGTAGATGGGCCTGGGGAGGTTCACACGCAACAAAAGAGCAGGCTTCTTGTAGATGTCATTCAGCATGGTGTACCCCGCGATTGTATCTGCGCTCAGCGGCCGGACGAGAATCGGTGATTTCTCCGACAAAGAGGAACTATCTGCCTGGAAGTCGGGAAGCATCTCCGCCTCTTTGAACCGATACACGGTAAAAGACAACTGAGTTAATTGAGCCAGCCGCTTGATTTCAGCGTCGTCAAGGTAGCGTCCAAAGATTACCGACCCGCGGATAGGGCCTTTGCCTTCACTGGTCAGGATAGGCCGTGAGACAATGAGCAGGGGACCTTCAGGAAGGAGAATTATCCCTGTTAGAGCACTCTTGGTATCAGGGTGCTGTAAAAGAGGGCTACTGGCAGAAAGATGTTCCTGTAATCTCTCCGGAATGGGTGTTGCTTTCTTATTCTTCAGGTCAAAGCCACTGCCAAAGACTATCTGATTGCTATCATAACATCGCAAACTTATTTTTAATGCTCAGAAATATCATAACATCGCAAACTAAATTAAGTTTCCCTCTTTGTAATTTGGAGTAGAGGACCCTTAATCGGGAAAGAGAAAGATTTGATAATCC
>JBGOWS010000199.1:0-4423 GCA_041478735.1 Thermodesulfovibrionia bacterium
GAGGAATGTCTGCGGTCTTTCCGCTAATAGTGCAGAATTTGATTTAACCACAAAGAACCCTGTTATCTATCTTATGGAAAGATGGTATGACTTCAGAAAAGGCAGAGTTGAGGAGCGTACAGAGGATTCTCATAAAGGTGGCACGATGAGACTTGGCGCCTATCCCTGCATCCTTGAGGAAGGGACCCATGCTTACAGGGCATACGGTATAAAAGAGATATCTGAAAGGCATAGACACAGGTATGAATTCAATAATGCTTACAGGGATATGCTCACAAAACATGGGTTGAAGGTTAGCGGAGTGAGCCCTGATGGAGAACTTGTAGAGATTATAGAGATTGAAGACCACCCCTGGTTCCTCGGATGTCAGTTCCATCCTGAGTTCAAATCAAGACCAACAGATCCACATCCTTTATTCAGAGCATTTATAGAAGCGGCTCTAAGAGAAAAGAGATCTTTATTCCCCTACTTGGGAATCAGTGCGGAAGAGAAAAGCAGAGGCATTTAAGTATTGACAAGGGAAATAAATATAGCAGGTACAAAGCTTGGAGGTAATAATCCCCTTCTCATAATCGCAGGCCCCTGTGTAATCGAAAGCGAGGAAATTGTATTTTATACTGCGGAAAAACTCAGGGAAACATGCAAAACAATAGGTCTCCCTCTTCTATTTAAGAGTTCCTATGATAAGGCAAACAGAACATCTCTTTCTTCCTTCAGGGGACCGGGGTTTGAAAAAGGATTAAGGATTCTTTCTGATGTGAGGAGTAAATTTGATATACCCATTATCTCTGATATCCACTCAGTGGAAGAAGTCAACCCGGCCTCTGAGGTCCTCGATGCCCTCCAGATACCTGCCTTCCTATGCAGGCAGACGGATATAATACTTTATGCATCGCAGACAGGAAAACCAGTAAATGTAAAGAAAGGGCAGTTTCTCGCACCATGGGATATAAAGAATATAATAGAGAAGTTTATATCAACAGGAAATCAGAATATATTTATTACAGAGCGAGGCACTTCTTTTGGTTATAACAACCTTGTTGTTGACTTCAGGGGACTGCCTATCATGCAGTCTTTCGGGTTTCCTGTTATTTTTGACATTACTCACAGTCTCCAGCTTCCAGGTGGCACAGGGAAAAGCTCAGGTGGTCAGAGAGAATTTGCAGAACCACTCGCAAAGGCAGCAGTGGCAGTTGGTGTGGACGGGCTCTTTATGGAGGTTCACCCAGAGCCGGATAGGGCCTTATGTGACGGCCCGAATATGATTAAGCTGGATGAAGTGGATAAGATTCTGACTATTGTTAAAGCTATTTATGATTCAGCAAAAGGCCATTCCACTTAAAAAACCAAAAGCTTGCCTACTCGCCTGTCTTTCCTATTAAAACAGAGCATTCAGAATGGCCAAGAATGTATCTGGATACACTTCCCAGCATTCCTTTTAGTCCTCTCATGCCTTTACTTCCAACCACAATTATGTCTGTTTTTAACATCGTTGCTGTATCTACTATCACTAAAGAAGGATCTCCATCCTTTGTTAAGCTGTTTACCTTTGTAAATCTACCACTTAGGAATTTACGCGCCTGCTCAATAGTCTTTTCCGATTCTTTAAATGCTAAAGACTTGATCTCAGTTGCGATCTTTTTGATTCTTTCATCTATTTCTATATGAAACCTTTCTGGTATATCCAACCCAGACTGTATTACATGCAAAATAGTTATTTCTGTATCATCATGAAATGGTATCAAAGTTAAAAACCTTCCTGTCTCCGTAGCATAACCAGAACCGTCAGTTGCAAAGAGAACTTTCAAGTTTCCCGATACTTCTCCCTGAGGAGGTTTTATAACAAGTACCGGCTTTGAAGAATTAATAGCTACTGATCTCGTTACACTTCCAATGAGAAGTGCTTTAATGCCTTTTATCCCCTTAGCCCCCATGACAATCATGTTCACATTCAGATCTTCTGCTATATCAATAATTCCTTTGTCCGGGTAACCATCTATCAACACAGAGGTAATTTTTGCATTGAGAGGTCTGAGAATATTCATAGCTGTTCCAATAATCTTTGGCGCAATTTCTTGTTTTATTTGCTTAAGACTGGAGTAGTAAGACGCCACGTCATCCTTAAACGGGACCTCAGTTATAACATGTAGTATAGTAATTTCATCATCTGAAGACAAATTAAGGTTAGTCAGGAATTTAGCTGCTCTACCAGAATGTTCTGAGCCGTCTGTAGCAAGTAGTATTTTCATATAATTACCATCTCTCTGACTTTTAAATTAAAAGTACCAAATAATGCAGAATTAAGCAAAGAATATTTTTTTAAATTCTTTTATAACCCGATATGCCGGAGAGTTTTATCTCTCTTCGAACATAAGATAATTGCACTATTTGTGTTAAACAAAATAAATTTTAAAAGGCAAAGGTTATTTAGATATAATATATATTACCGAGGCCTTACAGCAAAGCAAAAGACAGATGAAGAAGAAAAAAGTTTTACAGAAAAAAACTGATTCACCAGATAATGCTCTTGATATAGCAAAAAAGGTCTTAAAGACAGAAGCCGATGCTGTTTATGCCCTGATAGAAAAACTTAACAGTAATTTTGAGAAGGCCATAGAGATTATCTATAAAAGCAAGGGCAAGGTTGTTGTAACTGGTATGGGCAAGTCGGGTCTCGTTGGCAAAAAGATAGCAGCCACAATGGCATCTACCGGCACACCTGCCTTTTTTCTTCACCCTGCCGAGGCAAGCCATGGTGACCTTGGTATGGTCACATCAGATGACGTTATAATCGCCATCTCCAACAGTGGCGAGACAGAAGAGGTTCTGGGCTTAATACCTTTCTTAAAAAGATCTAATGTTCACATTATCTCTATAGCAGGAAACCCTGATTCAACCCTTTCGAGGGTAGCGGATGTGACCATCGATGTGTCTGTAAAAGAAGAGGCTTGTCCTATCGGTGTAGTTCCTACTGCATCTACAACAGCAGCTATAGCAATGGGTGATGCGCTTGCAGTAGCCCTGCTCTTAAAGAGAGGGTTTAAAGAAGAAGACTTCGCTTTTTTCCATCCGAGAGGAAGCATTGGTAAAAAGCTTTTTATCAAGGTGAAAGATCTTATGCACATTGGTGATAGCCTTCCTGTTGTGCCACTTGACACCCCTATGTCAAAGGCATTAATCGAGATGTCCTCCAAAAGGCTTGGCCTCACTGTTGTTTTAGACAACAAGGGTAGAATTGCAGGTATAGTAACTGATGGAGATGTGAGAAGGGGTTTAGAAAAATGGGGAGGACGACTCTTTGAGTTGACAGCAGGAGAGGTCATGACAAGAAACCCAAAGACAATATCTGAAGAAGAACTTGCAGCAAAAGCATTATCTATTATGGAAAATCTTTCTATAACAGCCCTTGTGGTACCTGATACGGACGGGAAGCCTATCGGCATCATTCACCTGCATGACATACTGAGGCAGGGAATAGTTTAAAGCTAAAGGTGAAAGGCATATCTGTTAAAACAGGCGATATCATTCCACAGGAATTAATTGAGAATAAAATATTCCTTATCCGTGGCAAAAAGGTAATGTTGGATTCGTATCTATCAGAGCTTTATGGTGTACCAACAAAGGTACTTTTGCAGGCAGTAAAACGCAATATTAAACGGTTTCCATCTGATTCTATGTTTCAGCTTAAAAAAGAAGAGTTTGATAACTTGAGGTCACAAATTGTGACCTCAAGTTCATGGGGTGGTCGGCGATACCTTCCTTATGCCTTTACAGAAAATGGCGTAGCAATGCTCTCAAGTGTCCTTAACAGCTAAAGAGCTATTCAGGTAAACATTCAAATCATGAGGACATTTACAAGGCTCAGGGAGATGCTTTTAAAACATAAGGACTTACAGCGAAAGATTGAGGAAATGGAAGAGAAGTATGATTATGAATTTAGGGTCGTGTTTGATGCCATAAAACAACTTTTAGAGCCACAAGAGAAGTCAAAAAAGCGCATAGGATTTCTTGCAGATAAATATGGAGATAAGATGTAAAAAGCATTTTTAGTATTCATTTTATTTCTTGTACCTCCTATTTTTGCCAGGTACAGAACAACATTTTCAAGATAGGGGAAAAAGCTTATGGAGAGGCACCTATCGATTTTATTGGTGCCGCAGGAGTTGGGGTTTAAGAAGGATACATCAAAATTCAAGATGCAAGACGCGACTCCATCGACCGACCTTCGATTCCAAATGCGTTACGGATCTTCTTAAAAGAAGACCTGGATTGGAAGCCAAGGGCTTTCTTTCCGGGAGTGCAAATCGCCTATTAAAGAACGCCCCGCTCTACCGCAAATTTTATAAATTCCAGGACGAACTCGCATTTGAGGTTATAAAAGTAAAAGGCCATAGCCCATCCTCCTCCCGCGACACCATAGAAC
>JBGOWS010000218.1:0-4174 GCA_041478735.1 Thermodesulfovibrionia bacterium
GTGGATTACAGTGACAGTCTAAAGGTGATGTCAATTGGATTTATACTTCGGGATCAGAAAGATGCAATTATCTGGAGAGCCCCCCTAAAGCATAGCCTGATAAGGCAATTTTTAAGAGACGTGAGATGGGGAGATCTTGACTACCTTATTATTGATTCTCCGCCTGGAACAGGTGATGAGCCGCTTTCAGTGGTGCAGCTTCTTGAAAACGCTGATGGAGCTGTGATCGTTACGACCCCTCAGGATGTTGCGCTCACAGATGTTAAAAAGGCGATAACATTCTGCCGTCAAGTGAATCTACCCATTATAGGCGTTGTCGAAAATATGAGTGGATTTGTCTGCCCTTATTGCGGAAAAACCGCTGACATATTTAAAAGCGGCGGTGGAGAAGAGATGGCATCAGAAATGGGCGTGCCATTTTTAGGCAGAATACCGATTGAACCTAAAATAGTTGAATCAGGTGATAGCGGAAAGCCCTATCTCCAGTATTATCGTGATTCAGAAACATCAAGAGCATTTGACACGACTATACAACCTATTCTGGTTTTAGGAGATAAATCAAACCCGTGAGAGTAAAGGAGTAATTATTATGCCTACTTATGAGTATAAGTGTGAACGATGCGGATATTCATTTGAAATTCACCATTCTATGAAAGAGGATCCCGGGGTTAACTGTTCTGAGTGCGGGGCTTCAGCCAAAAGGATTATCACTGGGGGAAGTGGGTTTATTTTGAAAACTACAGGTACAAGTAGCATCAGTGATTCTCAGGGTACTAAATGTGGGAAAGAACAAACGTGCTGCGGAAAGGAAACCCCTTGTGAAATTAGACCATGTGAGAAATAAAATTAAGATCAGATCAGATCAGAAAAAGGTTAATGCTAATCAGGATATCTTACAGATGAGGACACATTTAGATTGTATCCCTGCTTCTTAAAAACTACGATGATAAGGGATTAGAATGAAGTTCAGTTTTAGAAGAGGTAGAAGAAGAGGTAGTTGGGGTAGAGATGGTGGTTTCCGTTGTGGCAGAGGTCCTGAATGTTTTGGACGGAGCAGCCCTCCCACTAACTGTATCTGTCCTAAGTGTACTTTAATAGTGCCTCATCAACAGGGTATCCCGTGTTTTCAAAGAAAATGTCCTCGATGCAGCTCACCTATGACCCGCCAATTTTTCTAAGGCGGCTTTGGACATTATGTTCAGGCTTATGGACGTTTTAACTAATGCTATGGAGAACAAAAAAGATAAAGTTAAGGAATTAAAGCAGGGACAAAAGGTGGCTTTTATCGCAACCTTTGTAACTCTTCTTCTGGCTGTTATGAAGGGGACTATAGGTTATCTATTTGACTCGAAGATTTTGGTAGCTGATGCTTTTCATAGCAGTGCTGATTTCCTGGCTATTTTTGCCTCTGGGTTTGGTCTCTGGCTGGCTTCTCAGAAAAAGACCGCAAGATTTCCTTATGGATTGTATAAAGCTGAAACACTGGCCAGTTTCATAATAGGTACGTTAATACTATGGGCTGGAATAGAGATATTAAAGGACGGGTATCACAAGCTTTTTCACATTAATCGTGTTCAAATATTTCCAATTTTACCCATTAGTGTGAGCGTAATATCTATTATTACAGCTTATTCCATGGCAAAAAAAGAAAAAGCTGTAGGCAAATTGATTAATTCTCAATCCCTTATTGTCAATGCGAGTGAATCTTTTTTGGATATGTTTACCTCTTTAGTTGTTTTGATGGGTATATTGTTAGCCTTTGCAAATATTCCTTATATAGAGGGTTCTGTAATTATTCTAATTTCATTACTTATTCTCAGATTAGGCATAAAAAATATATGGACATCTCTTCTGGTTTTAATGGATGCGAATTTAGACCCGGAGCTACAATCTGAGATTGAAGAAGAAATAAACAATATTTACGGCGTTAAGGGAGTTAGTGAAGTTATGATACGTCAATCAGGCCCATTTAAAATGGTTGAATGTAAAATTGAAACCAGTCCATCGCTCCCATTGTATAAAGCACATGAATTAGCGAATAAGGCAGAGGATTATATAGTTGGAAATTATAAACATATTGAATCAGTTCTCATTCATGTTGAGCCGTCAAGGGAAAAGGTTATTTCCGCTATTATTCCGGTTAAGGACATTAACGGAATGGATTCCAAAGTTCATGGACATTTTGGCCGCGCTCCTTATTTTGCGGTACTAAGACTTAATAATAACAGTAACGATATAGAAATAGAAGATTTCTACTTCAATGAATTTTTGGGTGAAAAAAAACATATAGGAATCAAAGTTATAAAAGCCATTATTAAATATAAGATAGACTTATTATTTACGTCTAAGATTGGAGAAATCTCCTTTTATATGCTGAAAGATAACTTTGTTGATATATACAAAGCTGAAGAAGACTTATCAATAAGAGAAATTGTCGGAAGATATCGCAACAATCAACTTGAACAGATCACTTCACCAACGCATTCGGTGGAAGAAGCTCATATGGGAAGTGGTTAAAAAAGATTTATGGAAAGCATCTTTGATATTTCAACAGAGAAATACGATGCATGGTATGACTCGGAGGACGGAAGACCTCTTTATGAAAGCGAACTTCTGTGCCTAAAGCCATTCATAGAGGAGTATATAAAAGAGGCGGGCTTCCTCTGTATTGAGGTGAAAAAAATAGACCAAAGGGAGGAACCTCAATGACTATCTCAGTTGCAAGTGGTAAAGGTGGTACAGGCAAGACTACTATTGCGGTGAATCTCGCTCTATCTCTGAACAATGTTCAGTTTCTTGACTGCGATGTTGAAGAGCCGAATGCCCATATCTTTTTAAAACCTGAATTTAAAGAAAGAATCCCTGCTACAATTCCGGTTCCTATGGTTGATGAGTCGAAGTGTGACTGTTGCGGCAAATGCCGTGAGGTCTGTGCTTATAATGCGATTGCAGTATTTCCATCGGATAAAGAGAGAAAAGGAAGTGTTTTAATTTTTCCTCATCTCTGTCATGGTTGTGGCGGGTGCAGTCTTTTATGTCCGCAGAAAGCGATAAGGGAGGAGAATAAAGAAATAGGAATTGTTGAAATAGGAAATTGTGGAGATATGCAATTTGTTCACGGGAGGCTTACCATCGGTGAAATAATGTCACCTCCTCTGATCAAGCAGGTCAAAGGATATATTAATCCGAAGAGAACGGTGATCATAGATGCCCCGCCAGGAACCTCCTGCCCTGTTATTGCATCGGTAAAAGGAAGTGATTTTTGCATATTGGTTACAGAGCCGACACCCTTTGGTCTGAATGACTTGATTCTGGCTGTTGAGGTCGTGCAAAAGCTCTCCATTCCATTCGGCATAGTAATAAATCGATCAGATATCGGAGATCACGGGGTAGATTTGTATTGCCGGAAAAACAACATCCCGATCCTTATGCGCATACCTTTTGATAAAGAAATTGCCTTTTTATATTCGAATGGAATTCCCTTGGTAGGAGAAAAGAAAGAATATAAAGAGAGATTTCAGGACATGTTCGATCTCACGATGGGACACCTCTCATAGACATTAAGCCTCATGTGCCTGATTTTGAATCGGGGGAAATGCTCAGGATCGGCTGGCTAGAAGGGAAAATATTCAGGAGGTCTAACGAGTGAAACAGATAGTTGTTATTAGCGGTAAAGGTGGTACCGGAAAGACGATATTAACTGCATCATTTGCAGCTCTGGCACAAAATAAGGTTATGGCGGACTGCGATGTCGATGCGGCGGATTTACATCTTCTTTTACATCCGAATATCTGTGAACGTCATGAATTTAGAAGTGGAAAAATTGCGGTGATTGACAGCGGTCTCTGCCTGCAATGTGGAGAATGCCTGAGAGTATGCCGTTTCGATGCGGTAAGAGAATCATTTGCTGTTGATCCCATTTCATGTGAAGGGTGTGGTGTGTGCAGTCTCATATGCCCCTCAGACGCTATAAAAATGGAAGAAAATATCTCCGGAGACTGGTATATCTCAGAAACAAAATACGGTCCCATGGTTCATGCAAAACTTGGCATTGCTGAAGAAAACTCGGGGAAGATAGTGACACAAGTCAGACAGGCAGCAAAGGAGATAGCCGAGAAAGACAATCTGGATTATGTGATAATTGACGGGCCTCCGGGAATAGGTTGTCCCGTAA
>JBGOWS010000250.1:0-3563 GCA_041478735.1 Thermodesulfovibrionia bacterium
GTCCCCTCAGGTTAATCCTCTCAAAAAATGATGCCAGCAAACTAAACCCTCCATATGCCGTTATCTTCTTCCCTGTGAACTCTATACCTACTTTATTAATTTCAATTTTTGTGGTACATTTTGACTGCATATCTTTATTCTCCTTTCGTTTAGAATTGACGGCGGCGAAACCATTTGATTCTATTACGAAAGGAGAATTCTTTTTAAGTATTATTTGAGGGCAACTGCAGTTTTTGGGTTAATGAGCATTCACCGCCGCATTTTCATGTTGTCGGTCATGATTTAGATGCATCGTATGCGATCATGGATGGTATTCTTATTAAAGGTAAACCGAATTATATTCAAGAAAGTTTAATTAGATGGTGGTATGAACGTTCTCGGTTGAAACTAATTGAAATATGGAACAAAACTAGGCCCTCAAATTGTCCAGTAGGTCCGATAAATATTCAGTAATAACAAGCCATTGAACACGGACATATCTCCGCCGTACCGGTAAGCGCAACATTACTGATTATTTCTTTCGTTAATCTACAAGAATTTCAGCCTTCAATTTGTCACTCTTCGTAGGTGGAACGCGCAAAAGGGTTGTATGTATTTGTGATGAACTTCACGGAGTAGGACGAAAGACGGGAGAGGATCTTTGTAATCGCTGATATAGTAAATCGGCTTCTTCTTAGTCCCCCTCAAACTCTGTCTGGTAATATACCTTGTATCCCTTCTCTGTAAGTTTTTTGTAGCCGCCCACATCCGGGAGGTTCACAATAAATGCCATCTCCGAGACGATGCCACCCAACTTTTCCACAAGCGCTGCTGCTGCAAGGGCAGTTCCTCCTGTGGCTAAGAGGTCATCGATGAGAATTACCCTTGTCCCTTTCTCAAAGGCATCTTTGTGTATTTCGATTGTGTCCGTTCCGTATTCGAGCTTGTATTCATGGCTTATCTTTTCCGCAGGGAGCTTTCCCGCCTTTCTCACGGGGATAAACCCTTTGCCCAAAGTATACGAAAGAGCTCCTCCAATGATAAACCCCCTCGACTCTATTCCCACTATCACCTCAAACTTAATACGACCCTGGATATATCGCTGGGTAAAATTGTCAATGACCAGCCTGAACCCAACGGGATCCTTGATAAGCGTGGTGATATCCCTGAACATAATGCCCTTCTTGGGGTAATCAGGAATGGTCCTTATCTTCGACTTTATAGGCATTTTCCCCTCCTTATATTTTACATTCGCATTCAGTATTCTTGATTTTTGCTATCGTTTTTAAAAGCAGTGCTCTCACATTGTCTGTGTTTTTCTTCATTATGGAGAGTATCATGTCCCATGTGACGGGTTCTTCTCCCTCTTTCCAGCAATCATAATCGGTTGACATGGCTATTGTCTGGTAGCAGATGCCTAACTCCTTTGCCAGTATGACCTCAGGAACGGTTGACATATTTATAACATCGGCACCCAATGCCCTGAACATATGGGACTCTGCCTTTGTGGAGAACCTTGGGCCCTCAATGGTGATTACCGTTCCTTCCTTATGATGTCTCAGTTTAAGCTCTCTTGCAGAAGCGATCAGAAGGGAGCGCAGCTCCTTACAGAATGGCTGGCTCATGGGGGTGTGTATCACCTTTTCGTCATGGAATGTGAGGGGGCGGTGCTTTGTGAAGTCGATAAACTGGTCGACGAAGACAAAGTCTCCAGGTTTTATCTTCTCCCTGAGTGAACCAACTGCAGTGGTCGCAAGAATATGGGTACAGCCTTCTTTCTTGAGGGCATAGATGTTCGCTCTGAAGTTTACGCCGGTGGGATAAATGGAATGTTCCTTGCCATGACGGGCGAGCACAACGGTATCCACTCCATTTATTTTACCGATGGTAAGCGGGGAGGAAGGGCTTCCATAAGGGGTTCTCGCTCTCTTTTCTTTTATATTCCTCATAAGGCGCGGGTCGTCCATCCCGGATCCGCCTATAATACCCACCTTTATGCTGTCCATGAGTTCTCCTTTCCTGTTTGGAGGTTGAGTTACAAAATAAATAATGCATACCGCCAAAGTCAAGCTTTACAAATTCATCATCCGCCGGATATTAAATCTTTTTCCTTTCCCATTTCAAGGCCGTTTTACAATCCCTGAATGCTTCTCCAGGCGTCTGAATTCTTTTTTAAATGCACGAGGTTCCTTCCGTTCTTCATGACCGGATCCATGTCAGCGTAGACCTTCACAATTTTTCATATTCCCTTCATTATTTCTTCATAATTATTTACTAAAATTACTTAACACTTAGGATGGAAGATGAAGAATTAGTAGATTGATAAAGGAAAAGCTTATACAAAACTCTCGTATACATTCAAGGATTTTGTAAAAGCTTTGGCAGAAGCAAAGACCTGCCTACCCCCCCTCCACGGCAGCCAGTCACCCCGCTGGCTGCCTTTCTATTTTACTTTGGTCATTCCGGGCTTGACCGTTCGACTGAGCTCACGCCGAAGCCCGGAATCCAGTCTGTCTTTCTGGATTCCTACTGGAATTTATCCCGCACTTGAAGCGGGGCAGGAATGACAAATGAGATTAAGATATTTACGGGACAGCACACTAAAAGGTAATCATAATCTTCAACTTTTTGATATGTTCATTTGCTGTAAAGCATGGCCTTTTTAATGGGTTAAGTCGCAGAGGAACATTGGTTTTATGAGAGCACGATTCCTCCCGAAGTCCACAGCTTGATTCAATCGGCCAGTCCGCTTCTTTCTCACAGTAGTAAACGCTTTTGCGTAAGCCAAAAATTCTGCATATTTCTTATGGGAATCTTTAAAGACTATGCCGTCGCTTCCCCGATGCTTGTTCTTCGCCTTGAAAATTGTAGGCTGAAAAAAGTAGTGCTTTGTTATAAAATGTGTTAGTAATCAAAAGTTTTGGTATATTGCTTGAAAAATTAGGCGTTAAATAAGATGAGATCAGATATACAAAATCTACTGAGATACGGCAACAGAAAAGTAAATCCAACCTTTTGGTGTAAAAAATGTAATGTCCCCCTGATTCAAGAAAAATGTGAATGCTGTAATAAGCGGGGGATCATTATTACGGAAGGTTTTTTGAGACCCGTATTTCGAGAAGAACTTGACATCATCAGAAAGCAATCCAAATCAAGATCGAAATGGCTTTTGTTGCCGGATTTATCTTTTTGGGCTGCAAGGAGGCATTATTTTTATAATGGAGAAAAGGTTTTCACCTGTGGCGGATTAACAAATGGAAAGCCATTTGAGATTAAATTCAATAAAGGCAAAGAAGTTCTTCTGCCTAAAAAATCTTTAAAGCCGGAAACTATTGTAAAAAGGCTTAAAAAGGCGAACTGGAGTTCTTTAAATAAGCTTGAGTACCAGGCAATTGAATTTATTGAACAGTCTGCAAAGGCATTTTATGGGAGATTGCCGGTTGTATCTTTTTCCGGGGGAAAAGATTCATGTGTGGTATCTCATCTTGTAAGACTTGCTCTTGGCACAAAGATGATTCATATTTTTGGTGATACTACAATTGAATATCCAGATACTTATAAGTTTATCGAGGAGTTTAAGGAAA
>JBGOWS010000013.1:0-19162 GCA_041478735.1 Thermodesulfovibrionia bacterium
AAGAAGCATTAGATAAAATGAGGGATTTCAAAAAGATACCATGCCCGGCAAACAGGTTAGAAAGGGAAAAGAGGATAATATATGCATTCGAAGGTATTAAATGTCCGACTCCAAAGGATTTCGGAGACTGACAAGACCATTATTTATAGTGCAACCTTTATATAAGTCAATCAAAGTTTTTAAATGACCTTTGTCCTTACCTCAAATGTGGGAGGTTTCATTATAGCCTTCTTAACTGCGCATTGATCCGCAACTTTAATCAGGGCTTTGTGATATTTCTCCGGAAAATCCGGTGGCACTACTATTTCAATGATGATCTTTTCAAGAAAAGCTTTACCATTCTCTGATTTGCCATATTCAAGACGCTGGACAAGAGAAATATTCTCAGTAGAAATTTTTCTTTCCTGACAGAAGCTGAGGACATAAATGCCCGCACATGTTCCGATAGATGCAAGGAAGTGTTCAAACGGAGTAGGAGCCGAGCCATCGCCGCCATATTTTACAGACTGATCCGTTTTAATGATAAACCCATCTATCTCTGCGTTGACCTTTTTGCCACCAGGAAAAGTAATCTTGATTTCTATTTTAGTCTCCTTTTAAATTTGAATAATTTGATAACCTCAGTAATCTATCCCCTTCTGGGGCTCTATCCCCTGCTTGTAAGCATGCTTTATTTCTTTAATTTCCGTAACTGTATGGGCTCTTTTTATAATCTCGGGATGGGCATTTCTCCCGGTCAGAATAAGGTGCATGAGCAAGGGCTTATTTTCTATCAATTCCAGTACCTGTTGGAGATCTACAAGTTTCAACTTGAGTGCATTGTTGACTTCATCAAGAATTAATATATCAAAATTCCCCGAAAACATTTTCTCTTTCGCAAACTTTAATGCGTTCTGAGCGCTAGTCCTATGCTCCTGGTAAGAGAATGAATCCCCTCTTATCCCGTAGAACCCCTTCCCTGTTAGATGAAGTTCGATATCAGGAGACAATCTTTTTATACCGTCAATCTCTCCCGAATACATATTGCCTTTTATAAATCCTATAATACAAACCCTCATGCCATGCCCCACAGCCCTCAGAGCTATTCCTAATGCAGATGTTGTCTTTCCTTTTCCGTGACCTGTTATAACAACAATAAGACCAGTTTTTTCTTTAGGTTCAGGAGATTGCAGTTTGATATCTTTCATAAATTTAGCTTCTGCCCGGGTTAAAGGATTTACTTATGAACACATTTTAAAATAGTTCTGATTTATAAATATAAACAATATTGGAACATTATATCAAAGCCCTTCGAAAATCTTATAATTATAGGAAACCTGTTTCAAAAATTTCTTTCACGTGAGTATTGTCCTCAAAGAAATTAAGATTCTAAATTTTATGCCCTTCGGGCATATTGCCCTACCAGCAAGGCAAATTGCCTGACAGAATTACCTCTTTCATCTCTAAAATATCAACAAAATCAATTGGTTGTATTCTGGCATCTCTCTTGCTTTTCCTAAATAAATGCCGGATTCCGTAATTTTTCCAAAGAGCTATGGAAGAATTATTAAGGAGAAGGAAAGTTTTTCAAGGAGGACAGGGTTTCAGAGGGCTGGTTGGTGGGCAATACATCTTCTTTATGATGCATTTTAGCATTGCGGAATTAGCAACGAAATCCATACCCAGGGCTTGGTTATTGAAGTCGACCCTGCCGGACATTTGCATAGTATGGGGGGATTTTTTTATTGGGAAGGCCTTATACGATCTCAATATTAGGGGGGAGAATATAGATTTTAATATTGGAGGATGTATGTTAGAGAAAGTAAAAGAGGTTATTGAAGAGATAAGGCCTTTTCTTAAGGCTGATGGAGGCGATGTAGAGCTTATAGAGACCACTGAGGACGGAATAGTGAAGATCAGCCTTCTCGGGGCGTGCGGCCACTGCCCGATGTCAATAATGACATTAAAGATGGGCATAGAGAAAAGGCTTAAGGAAAGGGTTCCGGGAGTCAAGGAAGTAGTTGCAATTTGAGAGTTTATGAAACTGACGATGTAGAATTACAAATCTCACTGGAATAAATGGGAAGGAGGCTTGTCATGTATAAGGTTAAGACCTTTGGGATTGAAATAAGACCTTTTATGACAATGAACGAGCTTTCTCAACTCGATGAAATGGTTAATAAATTTATATCTGAAAACAATATGAAAAGAGTAATTTCTGTTTCTGATGTTTCAACAACAGACGACACGGGAAAGACCATAGGACTTATAAGAGTTCTCAGCTACGAGGCTTAAAAAACCTTTTATGACTACAGATATAAAAGAGATAAAAGAACTTGCAAAAAGATTCAGCTCCGAGCAGATAGGGGTTTTTAAAAAATAAAATTGTACTTATTTGAGAACCCTGGTCCAAGAAAGATTTTTGCCTAAAAAAGGAGGTTAAAATGGCAAAGGAGAAAAAGGAGCTTGAGCCGTATAGACCGTCAAGGGCCCTTTCAGCCTTCGAGCAGATGGACAGACTTTTCGAGGATTTCTTCGGCAGGAGATTTGGTACCTGGTGGCCTGGTGTCAGATGGCCAGAAATCAGATGGCCTGCTGAAATGGAGGTATCCCCCTCTGTGGATATTTTCGAGGATAAGGATGAGGTTGTAGTGAAGGCTGAGATTCCGGGAATGGTAAAGGAAGATGTTGATGTCAATATAACTGAGGATACCCTTACCATTTCCGGTGAAAAGAAGAAAGAAGAGAAGGTAGAAAAGAAGGATTATAGCTGTCTCGAAAGATCCTATGGATCTTTCAGCCGGTCTTTTCATCTGCCATCCGATGTCCAGACTGAGAAGGCCAAGGCTACATTTAAAAACGGCGTTCTCGAAATAAGGCTGCCAAAGACCGAGGAAGCGAAGAAGAAAGAAATAAAGGTCAAGATAGAATAATAGCTATGTAAGGACGGGCCAGGGTTTAACTTGTTTTAAAAGTATTTTTTATTATTATACAGTTAGAAAAGAAAGGAAGGAAAAATGACTTACACTGCGAAGGATTACTCAAAACTCATTGGGATGGAGGGGTTTAGCGACGCGCTTTTAAAAAATCACTTTACCCTTTATCAAGGATATGTAACCAACACCAATAAGGTACTCGACACGCTTGCCCAGATGCTGAAGGATGATAAGACAGGCGCCCCAGAATTCGCTGAACTGAAGAGGAGGCTCGGCTGGGAATTCAATGGTATGAGACTTCATGAATACTATTTTGAAAACCTTGGTGGCAAGACCCCACTTGATAGAAATGGGCGGCTATCAAAGAAGATCGCTGAGGATTTTGGCAGTTATGAGGCGTGGGAAAAAGACTTTAAGGCAGTAGGAGCAATGAGAGGTATTGGATGGGTCGTTCTTTATCAGGACACTGCCAATAAAAAGTTTATTAACTTCTGGATAAACGAACATGACATCTCTCATCCTGCAGGGTGCAACCCCATATTGATAATGGATGTATTTGAGCATGCCTTTATGCTTGATTACGGACTTAAAAAGGCTGATTACATAGTAGCGTTCTTTAAAAATATTAATTGGTCAGCTGTAGAAGCAAGACTATAATAAATAAAATTGAGAGGGAAATTTGCAAATAATAGCTGAAGTATTAAAGGTTGAGCTGGATAAGGAAGATTGTAAATTTTCAAAACGGAGATGAAAAGGCGCACATATATTAGGCGAAAAGAGATGCTATAAAAGAACAATTTATAAGATAGCAGGGCTTCCTAAGCCAGGCGGTATATGAAAACCATGAAGGCATTAATCATCAGCGCAGACAATTTTGAAGATACAGAACTTCTTGTGCCTTATTATAGATTGGAAGAGGAAGGAGCGCAGGTGGACATTGCATCAATTAAAAAAAGGCAAAATAAAAGGGAAACACGGGTATGAGGTGGAAGTGAATAAGACCCTGAAAGAAGTTAATCCTGATGATTATGATATCCTTATCCTTCCCGGAGGAAAGGCACCTGAAACTTTAAGAAAAGAGAAGAAGGCAATTGAGATTGCCAAACATTTCTTTCAGAAAAATAAACTGGTTTCAGCTATATGTCATGGACCTCAGACATTGATAACAGCAGGATTGCTAAAAGGAAGAAAGGCTACCTGTTATAAGTCTGTAGCCCAGGAGATGAAAGATGCCGGAGCTATTTATGAAGATAAAGAGGTAGTTATCGATGGAACCCTTGTTACCTCAAGACAGCCTTCCGATCTTCCCGCTTTTATGAGAGAGACTATGAAAATGCTAAAAAAGCAGTAAAAGTGCGAAATAGAGATGGACTTCGCGATATCCCTGAATTTAATAATTATATATGGGCTTTACAGTTGCAGGCCTTGTAACTTTACTTTTCTATAAAGGGTTATTAAAGAGTTATCAGATAGCCCAAAGATTTTTTAAGAATTCAGCAATTTTTCAGAAAATTGTAGTATGATTTACATTAAGCCATTGGCTGAAAAATTACTGTGTTAGGAGGAAGTAATATGAGGAAAATTGCTTCATTGGTGGTAATGGTATCTTTGCTGGGTTTCATATTCGGCTGCACACAATATCATGCCCAGGGTACAGGAACCGGAGCTGTTCTTGGAGGTATTGTAGGAGCACTCCTCGACCATAAAAATCCCTGGCGGGGCGGTGTTATTGGAGCAGCGATTGGTGGGGTAGCTGGTGCAACACTTACAGATATTTCTATGAGGGCCTCAAGAGAGGCAGCATTGACTGGAAAACCCGTGGAATATAGAACCGAGGATGGCCGGGGTGTTTATCGTGCTGACCCGGTAGATTATGATGCACATACAAAATGCCATAAGGTTCAAGAAAAAGTGTGGGAAGACGGAAAGATCATAAAGGATAACATAAGAGAGGTTTGCGAAGGCGAGAAATTTGAGAGAAGATACTAAATAAAAACTTTTTCCTCAAATTAACCTAAACGTTGCATAAAAAAGTGAGGCCCCGAAAGCTTTCTGGGAAAACCCCCGCCAAAGCGACGAGTTTTTATTCTGATTCACGTGACCGCACCCTTCTATATCCCCCCTTGGCAAGGGGGGAAGTGCTTTTTCAAAAAAGGCTGGCTGGCCAGTCGGGAAGGCTTTGCGGTGTCACTGGCCGGGCTTTTTCACCATATCTGCCTCACAGATGGTAATAGCTTTTACAACTGATGGGTTAATCAAGATTCTGCGGGATAAAAAAGGTTGCATATAAAATACTTAAATGTCTATTAGAAATTATTTTCTTAACCTCTCTTTAAACAAAAAACTGATCGGAATGATGCTTTTCCTCAGCCTTGTCCTCGTCTCGGTTTCACAATTTTTATACTCGCAGTCTGAAAGGGCATTGCTTACAGAATTCGAAAAACAGACAGCAGAGCTTTCAAAGGCAATACAGGTTGGCGTTGAGGAGGTTACAAGCAGCGGCTATACAGATGAAATGAGGCTTCAACATTACCTCCAGAAGCTAAACGCAAAGGGTGTGAAAGAGATATCGATTATCAGTAATACGGATGAGATTATCGCAAGTACTAACCCGATGAAGGTGGGAGAGGAGGTTAGCCCTAAGAAAAAAGAGCGTATTATAAAGGCAGAACTTGGAGAACCTGTTTCTAAAGAGGGGAAAGTCTATAATGTCATTCTGCCTGTGATTGCCGGTAATGAGCATTATGGCTATATACACCTAAAGATAAATGCAGAGGATTTTTCTGAAATTCTCAAGGTTAATGCAATAAAAAGGATAGTCGCAACTTCTTTAGTCTTTGGTATTGGAATACTCATCACAATGTTTCTTTCGTGGTTGTATACCAGACCAATACATAATGTAGTCAATGCCGCACGGCTTGTTGCAGCAGGCGACCTGACAGTAGACCTGACCGCAGATAGGAAGGACGAGATTGGACAGCTAACACAAAGTTTTAACTTTATGGTCCAGAAGCTCAGAGAAGAGCGTGCGCTCGAGGAAAAACTACGCGAGGTTGAGCACCTTTCGGGTATAGCTCAATTGGCGAGGGGTGTTGCCCATGAAATAAGGAATCCTTTGAATTTTATAAGCCTTTCGATAGACCACTTGAAGGAGAAATACAGACCGGTTGAAACTAGCGAAAAGGAAAAGTTCGAATCACTTATTACCAGCATAAAACATGAAATACAGCGGCTTAACAGACTTGTAGGGGATTTCCTTGATTACGGGAAATCATTGCGACTAACCCTCCAGGAAGTGGATATCGGAAGTCTTATCGATGATGTAATAACACTGGTACGAGCAAAGGCAGAAAGGGACAATATTAAGATACATCTTCAATTCGGAGAGGTTCCCAAACTCAACTTGGATCCCGAATTAATCAAGACATGTATATTTAATGTTATCCTCAATGCATTTCAAGCAATGCCTGCTGGAGGAGATCTTACTGTCGGTACAAAGGCATCTGACAGCACAGCCTTTATTATTATTGAAGACACTGGTATCGGTGTTTCCAGGGAGAATCTGCCTAAGCTCTTCGATCCCTTTTTCTCGACTAAAAGCACAGGCCTTGGTCTTGGTCTTGCAATGACAAAAAGGGTTTCCGAGGAGCATGGAGGGAAGGTAGATTTCCAGAGCGTAGAAGGTAAAGGTAGTACTGTTATAATATCTTTGCCCATCCGGTAAGATAGGAGCAGAAGGAGATAAGAGTGGCCGTAGTGCTTGTGTTAGATGATGAACCCTTACAAAGGGATATACTGAAGACAATCCTTGATGACGAAGGCTATGAGACCTATGCAGCCGCATCAGGTGAGGAAGGACTTGAGATTGCAAGGAAACTTCACCCTGATGTAATTCTTACAGATCTTAAGATGGAGGGCATGGACGGGATAGAATTTATTGGATCTCTCCCCCAGGAGCCTTTTGAGCTGCCAGTTGTCATTATGACTGCATATGGAACTATTACTTCAGCTGTCGAGGCAATTAAGAAAGGGGCATTCGACTATCTTACCAAACCTCTTGATAAGGATGTACTTGTCCTAACAATCAAAAGAGCGGTTGACAGGGTCGATCTGTTGAAAGAAAATTTACAGCTTCACAAGGCTCTCTTTGACAGGTTCAAGATGGAAGGGATTATTGGTCATTCAAGAAAAATGGTGGAAGCAGTGGAGATCATGAAAAAAGTTTCTTCAAGCTCTGCTACAGTGCTTATACTCGGTGAGAGTGGCACAGGCAAGGAACTTGCGGCAAGGGCCATACACTACAACAGCCCAAGGCGGACAAAACCATTCACAGCTGTGAACTGTGCTGCAATCCCTGAAAATCTAATAGAAAGCGAGCTTTTCGGTTACGAGCCAGGCGCTTTTACTGGTGCAACCTCACGGAGCATAGGTCTTTTTGAGGCTTCAAATGGTGGTACTCTACTCCTCGATGAGATTGGAGATCTTCCGACCCTGACACAGTCCAAGATATTACGGGTACTGCAGGATAAAGAGATCAGGCGGCTCGGTGGAAGAGATACGATCAAGATTGATGTGAGAATTATCGCTGCTACAAATAGAGACCTTGAAAAAGAGTTGCAAAAAAGAGGTTTTAGAGAAGATCTATATTACAGACTCAAAGTGATTACTATAGAGCTCCCGCCTCTGCGCGAAAGGAAGGAAGATATCTTCGCGCTAACAGAATTTTTTATAAAGAAATATAACCAGGAATTTGGAAAGAGAGTTAAACTGGTAGAAGAAAATGCAATGAAGGCGCTAATGGATTATCACTGGCCAGGAAATATAAGACAACTTGAGTCTGTTATAGAGCGTGCTGTACTTATGTGTGAATCTAATACCATACGCCTTAAGGATATTAAGAGCGAATTACGACTTTCTCTTCGAGATGATATTGTTGATTTTGATCTTCCTGATGACGGAATAAATTTTGAGGAGATTGAGAAAGAACTCCTGAGAAAGGCAATGATTAAGGCAAATGGTGTTGCAACAAAAGCGGCAAAGCTTCTCGGGATGAGCTATAAGACCTTCTGGTATAGATGGGATAAGTTTAATCTCCATTCCTCAAAAAAGGATACACTTTCCTGAAAGGGGAATAGGTAAAAGGCATATCTCTAAAAGCCCCAGTATTTATAAGTGTTTTATTCTTGGCATATATATTGCGTATTACTTCTCTTTAAAAGTAAAAGTGCGTTGCGAAAACACACATTTTAAAATGAAAGGAGGTGATTTCGAGTGAAGAAGGCAATAGCGATTTTTGTATCAGTACTTTTTGTATTTGCCATAGCGTCTTTATCCTTTGCAGTGGAGAAGAAGGCAGCAACTGCCCCCGCAGCTGTAGAAAAGAAAGAGGCAGCTCCAGTCAAAGCTGAGGAGAAGAAGGCTCCGGTAGTAAAGGTAAAGCGGATTTCAGGCGAGGTAGTTGCTGTTGATGCAACAGCTGGGACCCTTACTGTAAAAAGCAAAAAGCAAGATGTTTCATTTTCAACAGATGACAAAACTGTTGTAAAAAAGGGCATAGAGAAGAAGATCCTTGCTGATGTTGTAGCCGGAGACAAGGTGATAGTCAAGTATAAAGAGGTTGACGGCAAGAATGTAGCAAAAAGTATTGCTGTCAAGTAAATGTACAGCACCTAAAAACAAGAAGTAATCTGATCTTTTTACAAGGGGGAAGATTCCCCCTTGTAAAAATTCTTTACACTCTTCCAGTATTTTATTCCTGTCTTTAAAAATCAGCAATTTTTATTTTAATGGAAAATTTCAAGTGAGGGCTTTAAGAGGAAAGAAGTTCATTCTGCTTAAAACACCCCTCTGTCCAGCGTCCTGTACTGTATAGCCTCTGAGACATGTTGGGACTGTATTTCCTCTGAAGCCTCAAGGTCAGCAATAGTCCGTGATAATTTCAATATTCTCGTATATGCCCTTGCAGAAAGGCCGAGTTTATGCATAGCAGTCTCGATAAGTACCTGTGCATCCGCCCGGAGACTGCAATACTTCTTTATATGCCTTGTCTTCATCTGGCCATTTGAATATATTTTCTTGTCGTTCTTAAAACGCTCCAGCTGAATGCCCCTTGCAGCGTCAACCCGTTTCATTATGTCTTCTGATCTCTCACCTGAATATTCATTAGATAGTTCCTTATATGGCACTGCTGGCACCTCTATATGGATATCAATCCTGTCAAGAAGCGGGCCTGAAACCCTGTGCCTGTAGCGATGTATCTGACCAGGTGTGCATGTGCACTGATGCCTGTTATCTCCAAAATACCCGCATGGACAGGGGTTCATGGCAGCAACAAGCATAAAACTAGCTGGATAGGTAATAGATGCTATAGCCCTTGATACCGTTACCTCTCCATTTTCGAGCGGCTGTCTTAAAACCTCAAGCACATTTCTCTTGAATTCTGGCAGCTCATCTAAGAAAAGGACCCCATTATGTGCAATACTGACTTCACCTGGTTTTGGGACCTGCCCCCCACCGATCAATGCAACATCTGATATTGTATGGTGCGGAGAACGGAAGGGTCTTGTTGCAAGTAAAGGTTGCCCTTCCCTGAGAAGCCCGGCAACACTATGTATCCTTGTTGTCTCTAATGCCTCATCAAATGTCATACCTGGAAGTATTGTTGGAAGTCTTTTTGCGATCATGGTCTTACCTGAGCCGGGAGGGCCAATCATCAGGATATTATGCCCGCCAGCGGCAGCAACCTCGAAAGCCCTTTTAGCATGTTCCTGGCCTTTAACTTCTACAAAATTGTCTTCATAAACCGAGTTTTCTTTTATCGCCTTATGAACATCTATCTCGAAAGGTCTTCTAAGATTGCTGTCCTTTAGAAACTCGATAACTTCAGGAAGGCTTTTTAGTCCAAATACAGACACACCTCTAACAACAGCTGCCTCTGGCGCATTTTCCTCTGGAAGGATTACTCCTTTTAAACCTAGCTCCCTGGCCCTCAAGGCCATTGATAAAGCACCCCTTACAGGTTTTATCTTTCCGTCAAGTGAAAGCTCGCCAGTAAGAAGGTAACCTTTAACCGAACCTAATTCAAGAACGCCTTCAGCTGCAATTATTCCAATTGCGATAGGTAGATCAAAAGATGAGCCTTCTTTCTTTAAATCAGCTGGTGCGAGGTTAACCGTAATCTGTTTAAGCGGGAAAAGAAACCCGATATTCTTAAGCGCAGCCCTTACCCTGTCCCTCGACTCCTTAACAGCAGCGTCAGGCAGACCAACCATAGAAAAATGAGGAAGCCCCCTTGATGCAATATCTACCTCGACCTCTACAGCATATGCGTCAATACCTATAATACTTGCACTGAGAACTTTGGCTAGCACGGAATAAATTATATTTTTAAATGAGTTCTAAAAGCAACACAATATGTTAAAATAATAAGTTACTCAAGGAGATTAAATGGCAAAGGTACCGGTTAGTATAGAAGAGGAAATGAAGGTTTCTTATCTTGATTACGCAATGAGCGTAATCATAGGTAGGGCACTTCCCGAGGTTAGGGATGGACTAAAGCCTGTTCAGAGAAGGATACTTTATGCGATGTTCAGGGAAGGCCTTCTTCCCGGGAAAAAATATTCGAAATCTGCAGGCGTGGTTGGCGAAGTCTTAAAGAAATACCATCCACATGGCGATACAGCTGTTTATGATGCACTTGTCAGGCTTGCCCAGGACTTCAATATGCGATATCCCCTTGTTGACGGACAGGGTAACTTTGGCTCTGTTGATGGAGACCCTCCAGCTGCTTACAGGTACACAGAGGCAAGGCTTACAGCACTTGCGGAAGAACTCCTTTCTGACATAGACAAAGATACAGTCGGTTTTATCCCGAACTTTGATGAAACAACGCAAGAACCTATTGTTCTGCCATCGAGGGTACCAAACTTAATCGTAAATGGCTCATCAGGTATTGCTGTTGGTATGGCTACAAATATACCACCACATAACCTTGGAGAGATTATAGACGGGCTTGTCATGTTGATAGAAAATCCTCAAGCAGGCTTGGAAGATCTGATGTCTTACATAAAGGGTCCTGATTTTCCAACAGGTGGTATTATCCACGGCACTGATGGGATCATTCAGGCATATAATGGGGGGAGAGGGCTTATTAAGGTCAGGGCAAAGGCAAGGATTGAACGTGAGCATAGAGGTGGCGAGAATATTATTATTACAGAACTCCCTTATCAGGTGAACAAGGCAAGGTTAATTGAGAAGATTGCTGAACTTGTGAGAGGGAAAAAGATCGAAGGTATATCAGAACTAAGAGATGAATCTGACAGGGATGGCATCAGGGTTGTTATGGAACTTAAAAGGGGTGAAATGGCTCAGGTTGTCCTGAATAACCTTTATAAACACACGCAGATGGAGACTACTTTTGGGATAATTATGCTGACCCTTGTTAACGGTCAACCCCGGGTACTTGATTTAAAGAAGATCCTTGCCTATTTCTTACGGCATAGGCGGGATGTGGTTCTAAGGAGAACCCGTTTTGAACTGAGAAAGGCTGAAGAGAGAGCGCATATCTTAGAAGGACTGAAGATAGCTCTGGACCACCTGGATGAAATAATTTCCCTTATAAAAAAGTCAACGACACCTAATGAGGCGAAGATTGGTTTGATGAGAGATTATCCATTGTCTGAGATTCAGGCGCAGGCCATCCTCGATATGAAACTCCAGAGGCTTACAGGACTTGAGAGGGAAAAAATAATAAAAGAATTCGGAGATATATTGAAAGATATAGAGAGGCTGAAGGCGATACTTGGAAGTGGCGCTCTTGTTTCACAGATTATTAAAGAGGAACTCCTCGCTATTAGGAGCAGGTATGCGGATGAGAGAAAGACAGAGATCACCTCAGAAACAAAAGAGATTTCCATAGAAGATCTTATAACCGATGAGGAGATGGTCGTTACTCTTTCTCACCAGGGGTACATAAAAAGGAATCCCTCGAGTGCCTATCGGAGCCAGCGCCGGGGTGGGAAGGGCCTTATTGGCATGGAAACAAAAGAAGAGGATTTTGTGAAAGACCTCTTTATAGGCGCGACACATGACTATATGCTCTTCTTCTCAAACCTTGGCCGCCTTTACTGGCTAAAGACCTACCAGATACCAGAGGCAGGTCGGGCTGCAAAAGGAAAAGCCCTTGTGAATCTTCTTGCCCTTTCAGAAGGCGAGCGGATTACAACAGCATTTCCTGTACGCGACTTCAAGGAAGGCTTTCTCGTAATGTTTACAAAGAATGGCATAGTTAAAAAAACCGCCCTTGAGAAGTATAGTAACCCCCGGGGAAAAGGAATCATTGCTATAACCATTGAAACAGATGATGAACTTATTGCTGTAAGAAAGACAGATGGCAAAAGCGATCTTATTATAGGTACAAGGAATGGCCTTTCAATAAGATTCAATGAGGAGGATGTACGTGGCACGGGGCGCACTTCGATGGGAGTTAAGGGTATCAGACTTATGAAGGGAGATACAGTTGTCTCCGCTGAAGTTGCAGAGGAAAAGACAGCCATCCTTACTGTGACAGAAAAGGGACTCGGAAAGCGTTCAAATATAGCGGATTATCGTGTTCAGGGTCGAGGTGGCAAAGGTGTTATCTCAATTAAAACCACTGAAAAAAGCGGGAAAGCAGTTTGTCTTATGCAGGTAAGAGATGAGGATGAGGTTGTGATGATAACAAGTTCCGGGAAACTTATAATGACCCTCGCAGGAAACATCTCTCTGCTGGGAAGGAACACCCAGGGGGTAAAGCTCATGGATGTTGAAGGTGAAGATAAGATTGTAAGTATTGGTAGGGTTGCGGAGAGGGATTAGACAAGCGAATTTGGCATCAATTGACCCGACAGAGTAATTTTTGTTTTATCAATCCTGATATGTATCAAAAATCTCTTCAAACATAGGAGCAACTTCAATAAATGCATTTAATATTTTTGGGTCGAAATGTCCGGGCATTGTCCTCCCGTCTCCTTCAGTTATTATCTTAAAAACATCCTCATGACTCAAAGCAGGTCTGTATGGCCTTTTCATCTTTAAGGCATCATATTGATCGCAGAGCATGACAATCCTGCCCTCAATCGGTATCTCTTCACCTTTTAATCCCCTCGGATAACCTGTGCCATCCCACCTCTCATGATGATTTAAAGCTACTGATGCTGCTATTTGTATATCTGGATGAGAGGAATCTGACAGTACCTTCTCTCCTATAATAGTATGTTTCTTCATGATCTCAAATTCCTCAGATGTGAGAGGGCCTGGTTTTAAAAGTATGCTGTCAGGCACCCCTACCTTTCCTATATCGTGCATAGGGCTTGTAAATGTTATTATTTCAACAAAATCCATTGGTTTTTTTAAAGCCTCTGCGATCTTATTCGAATAAAGGCTGACCCTTGAGATATGAGTACCTGTGTCTGTATCCCTGTATTCTGCAAGTGCTGTCAAACGCTGTATCATCTCCATGCTCATGCTCTTTACCATCTTCAAGGCATCGGATAATTCCTGTGTTTTTCTCCTCACAGTATCTTTAAGCATATTTTTGTAATTTTTCTCCAAATTTATAAGTCTGTTATATTCAACCGCCTTTTCTATTGAATGAATGAGATATTCAGGTTTATAAGGCTTGATTATAAAATCAAAGGCTCCCTTTTTTACTGCATCAACAGCTATGTCCAATTCCGCATATGCGGTCATCAGGATTACAGGTATTTCCGGGTTAAGCTTGTGGATTTCCCCGAGGAGCTCAATGCCTGAAACTACCGGCATCTTAATATCCGTCAATACAATATCAATCTTACTCTCTTGTAACTTTGCCATTGTCTCTTTGGCATTTTCACAAGTAATAACAGGATAACCATATTTATTTAATAATACTGAAACAGACTCAAGGACATAAGTATCATCATCAACCACCAGGATTGTGGACTTATTTTCCTGATTCATTTATCCAGCACCTCTCTAACCTTTCTTAAAAGTTCTTTTGGCGAAAGGGGTTTTAAAACAAAGTTTAGTCCTTCCTCGAGAATCCCTATTTTCTGGATAATATCCATAGCATAACCGCTTGCAAAAAGTGTCTTAATGTCAGGTCTTATCTGCCTTATCTCTTCATATACCACCTTGCCACTCTTCTTCGGCATTATTACATCGAGCAAGAGAAGTTGTATTCTATCCTTATTCTCCATAAATTTATTTATCGCATCCTCTCCATCCACTGCCTCGATGACCGCATAGCCAAATCCATCAAGAATACTCTTTATAAGTTTTCTGACTTCTGCGTCATCCTCTGCTACCAGTACTGTCTCTGTGCCACCTGTTGGAATGGCATGTTCTATCAATCTGGTTTCTTCAATCTCTACTTTTATTACTGGCAGATATATTGTAAATGTTGTACCTTCCCCTGGTGTGCTATATACGTTGATGTATCCGTTGTGCTGTTTAATTGTTCCATATACTATGGCAAGCCCAAGGCCTGTGCCTTTACCAACCTCTTTGGTTGTAAAAAATGGCTCGAATATTTTTCTTCTCGTCTCTTCATCCATGCCTGCGCCTGTATCTGCAACAACGATACGGGCAAACATTCCGAGCTTACCATAACCATGTTCCTTGATGAATTCATTATCCAGTTCTACCAGTTCTGTTTTTATTATCAGCAGCCCACCATCAGGCATGGCATCCCTTGCGTTTGTGCACAGGTTCATCAAGACCTGCTCCATCTGACTACTATCTGCCATTACAATTAACTCTTCATCTGTAAGCGTTGTTTCGAGCTCTACATCCTCACCGATTACCCTTGATAGTATTCCTTCAAGCCTTTTTACAATCTCGTTCAAATTTACAGGTAGCAGGTTGATTACCTGTTTTCTGCTGAATGCAAGTAGTCCCCGTGTTAAATTGGCAGCTCTTTCTGCCAGGGCGAGTATTCTGTCAGCATAAACCTTCGATGGGTCATCCTTTCTCATCTCCATCTGTAAAATGTGTTCATAGCCTATTATGGCAGTGAGGATATTATTAAAGTCATGGGCGATTCCTCCTGCAAGTGTCCCGACAGTCTCCATCTTCTGTGCATGGCGCAACCGGCCTTCAAGTTTCTTTTTCTCTGTTATGTCGCTGACAATCTCTATAGCTGAAATTACTTTCCCTGATGAGTCTTTCATCGGATAGGACCTTATCTCCACATAAAGGAGACCCCCTTCCCTGTCATAGTGTTTATGAATCTCTGTGTGAAATTCCCCTGTCTCAAAGGTATGTTTTACCGCACAATCTTCATCTGCCTCATAACATGGCTTATCCCTGTGATGTGTGACTTCATAACAGTGTTTGCCTATAATATCCTCAAGCGTCATCCCATCATGCTCATAATAAGCCCTGTTTGCAGTAACAATCCTGTAATCGAGGTCTATGACAGCAAGTCCGTCACTAATGCTTTCAAAGATATCTTTTATGAATTCCTCTGTCTTCTTGCGCTCAGTAATGTCTTGACCTTGCGCTATGGTGGCTAAAAGAGTCCTGCCATCCTCAGCATAGATATTAGCTGAGTTCCAGAGCGCTATCCTGATGCCTCCGCCTTTGCAAAGGATCGGAATTTCCACAGATTCCCAATGTTCACCACTTAAGGTTCGAGCAATCTTTTTTAGCGATTCCTCCTGGCTTGTTTCAGGGAAAAGCACATGCAGTTCCCTACCAATGACCTCCTTATCTGTATAACCCGTAAGACGTTCAAAGGCATGGTTGAAACCGGTGATTATGGACTTTGGGTCCCAGACAATGATAGGAGCATTTGCATAGTTCAGGAGTTTCTCAAGATAGTCCCGTGTTTCCCTGAGGGACTCTTCAGCCTTTTTGCGCTCAGTAATGTCCAGAGCCATTCCTGATATGACATCACCATCAAGAGTTGCGTTCATAAGTATATTTTTGATTTTCCCTGTCTTTGTAAATACTTCAAGTTCGAGGTTGTCAACCTTTTCTTTTTTCTTAAGGTTTTCAATCAAAACTTCTCTATCCTTTGGGTTTTTATACCTTGGCAGAACGCCAGATGACATCATTTCTTCTGGTGAGTCAAATTCAAACAGCGTTGACAAAGCTTGATTTGCATAAAGAAATTCGCCTTTGAGATTGGTTCTGTATACTCCTACAAGGGCAGTTTCTACAAGGGTTCGGTATCTTTCCTCTGAATCTTTTAACGCCTTTTCTGCCTGCTTTCGCCTGGTAATATCTCTGCCTATACCGACAAGCCCAATTACTTTTCCCTGCTCGTCCTTGAGCGGAACGCCGGTCCAGCGATAAGGGATTAGGGTTCCATCTTTACAAAGGAGATGACCCTCTGCCTCCCCAAAGCCCTTTCCGAATACCTCCCGGATTGCCTTGGAAATGATAGCTTTGTCTTCCTCTGGAAAGAAATCCAATACATTTTTACCCATTACTTCCTCAGCCGAAAAACCTGTAACAATCTCCCCTTTTCTATTCCATTTTATTAGGTTTTGGTGCAGATCAAGCAAGTAGATGATATCCGGTACAGTATTCATAATATTCTCATATTCGTTCAGCGTTTTGGTCAGTAAAGCCTCTACCTGTTTACGCTCGGTGATATTATGCATAGCAGCTATTGCCCCCGAATAATTCCCTTTCTCGTCGGTTATAGGTGCGGTGTCCAGACTTGTGTAGATCCTATTTCCGTCTTTTTTAATAAATTCAAAATCGTGCCGCTCTTTAATACCTTGTTGGCGGCGTTCCAGATACCTTTTGGCAAGTTCTACTCCGTGCTCATCCATGAATGAAAATAAATGTTTCCCAAGCATTTCACTTTTTGTGTATCCCAGCATTTCTGCCATGCTATGATTGATGAGTATAGTGTAAGCATCCTTATCAATAACCCAGATACCTTCTTGAAGAGTTTCAAAAAGTTGACGATATTTCTTTTCGCTTTCTCTCAGTTCCTGGCTTTTCTTTTCAATATCTTTTCTTAAGCTTAGTTGGGTCAAACAGTGGGCGATGGTGTTCAGTATTTCGCTGGACTCAAAGGGTTTTTCAATGAAATCATAGGCATTGAGGCGGGAAGCAGCTATGGCCTTCTCTTTATCAGCATAGCCCGTAATCATGATTACTTCCGTATCCTTATATCTCTCCTTGATTCCCTGCAGTACCTCAATCCCGCTAATCCCGGGCATAACAATATCCAGAATCACTAAGTCAAAGTCTTGAGAAGACATCGTTTGTAAACATTCAGGGCCGTTCTTAGCAGTTACCACCTCATAGCCATTGTCCTGGAGTAAACCGCTGAGGCTCTTCCTTATCTTCTCTTCATCATTAACCACCAATATCCGATGTGGGACCGGCAACTTTTTTATCCTTACTTAAGAGATAGTTTATTAAAAAAGAAATCTACACACAGTTCCTTATGCTTTATCCTGGATTGTGGATAGAAATAATTGATACCTAAGTTGAGCGATTCCTAATAATATAATTGTTGAATTTATTATCAAACACCCCCACCCTAATCCTCCCCCGTCAAGTGGGAGGGAATATCTATATAAATCCCCTCCCCTGGCGGGAGGGGTGAGGGGAGGGGGATTAAAATCGCTCAATTTGGGTGATAAATATCCTTTATTAAACTATACAAGAGGAAAATTAATGTGTCTATCAGCAAAACTGTGATATTTTGTAGTCATTTTTATTACAAAAATAGGAAGGGAGAAAGATGGATATCAATCTATCAGGTGGATTTTATTCGCGTAATTAGTCAATTCAACAGTCCTTTTCATTTTCATTTTTTCCAGGATACGGGCCCGATATGTACTTATTGTATCCACACTGATGGAAAGTTCTTCAGCTATTTCTTTTCTTGTCTTTCCCTTGGCTATCAAACACATTACCTGAAACTCCCGCTCAGAAAGGATTTCATGAGGCAGTTTTCTACACATCTTATCGAGATACGAAGCCATTTTTTCAGCTAAAGAAGAAGTAATATATTTTCCTCCTTGTGATATCTTTTGTACAGCCTTTATAAGTTCATCCTGTACGCTTTTCTTTGTTAAATATCCTGCAGCGCCTGCTTTCAATGCCCTTATTGCATATTGTTCTTCACCATGAATACTAAGAATTAGAACTTGAAGATCAGGTCTTTTTCTTTTTAATTCTTTTAAAACCTCCAGCCCGCTCTTATCCGGCATGGAGATGTCTAATAATACTAAATCATAATCATTCCGCTCTATTTCATTTAATACTTCCTCTCCAGTGCTCGCTTCACCTGTTACCCTGATACCATGGACCTTCTTAAACATTTTTTTCAGTCCTTCATGGATAACCGGATGGTCATCAGCAACAAGTACTCGAATCATCCTGATCCTCCCATTTCACCTTGTTTTAATAGGAATAGACACCGTTGTAGTAGTTCCTTTACCTTGAATCCCACGAATTATGAAGCTGCCTCCCAAAAGGTTAATGCGTTCTCTTATTCCAATCAACCCCAGTGACTTGTGATTTGAAATCTTCTCTTTTGTAATGCCAATTCCATTATCTTTTATGCTCAAAATTACCTTATCCTGCTTTTCCTTCAGACCGATCTTAACCTTAGTTGCTTGAGCATGGCGAGCGACGTTGGTTAACATCTCCTGAAAAATGCGGAAAAGAGTAATAGAATATTCCTTATCCAAAATAATCTCTTCTGGTTCAAAAATAATTTCACATTTGATATCCGACCACTTTTCAAACTCTTTTGCCTGCCATTCGATTGCTGCTGACAACCCCAGATCATCCAGCATCGCAGGTCTCAGCTCCGTGCAAATCCTCTGTACTGAGTCAAGGGCTTTATCTATAAGCTGGTATAGAGATCCTGTATATTGAACAATGCCCTTTTGTTCTGTGGATAATTCATCAATTAATGAACCGAATTCCATTTTAATGGCGGTGAGCACCTGTCCCAGCTCATCATGAATCTCACGTGCAAGCAAAATCCTTTTTTCTTCTCTAACTGATTGCAAGTGTGAGTAAAGATTGCGCAATTGTTTACGTGAATTTTTTAATTCCTCTTCTTCCCTCTTGCGTTCAGTGATATCAGCAATAATACCCAAGATGCTAATGGCTTTACCTCCGGCATCACGTAAGACCGCTGTCGAAAGACTAAGGTCAATCAATAAACCATCCTTCTTCTGGCGGATTATCTCGTCTCCGCAAAAAGTCTTACCTTTAAGCGTAGCGTTTAAATATTTATGGAATTC
>JBGOWS010000146.1:0-5603 GCA_041478735.1 Thermodesulfovibrionia bacterium
CTTGCAAAAAGGCTTGCCTCAAAGATAAAACTGATCGAAAAAAAGGATATCCCTGTAGGTTCGCTTGATATTGCATTTTACAGGGATGACCTGAACATAAGAAAGGAGCAACCCATTGTCAGGAGAACAGAGATACCATTTAAGGTAACGGATTTGAAAATTATACTCGTTGACGATGTCCTCTTTACAGGCAGGTCAATAAGGGCAGCAATGGATGCACTGATAGACATGGGAAGGCCTGCCAGTATCCAACTCGCGGTTTTGATTGACAGAGGACACCGGGAGCTTCCGATAAAGGCCGATTATGTGGGAAAGAACATACCCACAGCACTGAGCGAGACAGTTGAGGTTAATCTTGTAGAAGAGGGGGCAGAAGATAAGGTGATACTCGAAAAAGCGGGAAAGGAGTAAAAGGTGCTGAACAGGAAAGATCTACTCGGCATAAAGGAGCTTTCTGTTGAAGAAATAAATCTTATCCTCGACACAGCTGCAGGATTCAAAGATGTCCTTGGAAGGGATATAAAAAAGGTTCCAACGCTGCGCGGCAGGACCGCGGTTAACCTCTTTTTTGAACCATCAACAAGGACAAGAACATCCTTTGAGCTTGCTGCAAAAAGACTCAGCACAGATGTTATAAACTTCTCTGTCCCGACTAGCAGCGTTGTCAAAGGTGAGAGTCTGATTGACACAGCCCTTACTGTCCAGGCCCTCGGTGCAGATTTCATAATAATCAGGCATTCATCATCAGGTGTACCACATCTTCTCGCAAAAAAGCTCATGGCTTCAGTGATAAACGCAGGGGATGGTACTAACGAGCACCCAACGCAGGCGCTCCTTGATGCTTTCACTATAAGGGAAAAGAAAGGGAAAATTAAAGGGCTTAAGATAGCAATCGTCGGAGATATAACACACAGCAGGGTTGCAAAATCAAATATTTACTGCCTGAAAAAGCTCGGTGCAAAGGTAAGGTTGATCGGTCCACCAACTTTAATCCCAAATGAGATAAAGGGTATGGGTATTGATATCTTTCATGATATGGAGGCCGGGCTGAAGGATGTGGACGTTTTGATGACGCTCAGGATACAGATGGAAAGACAGGGCAAGGGTTTCTTTCCATCCACTGAGGAGTACTCCAGAAACTGGGGGCTGACATCGGAGAGGCTCTCGCTTGCAAAAGATGATGCTGTAGTTATGCATCCTGGTCCGATGAACCGGGGGATTGAAATCACATCAGAGGTCGCAGATGGTCCGAACTCTTTAATCCTCGATCAGGTTACTAATGGCCTTGCGGTCAGGATGGCAGTAATGTATCTGCTTGAAGGGGTTAAAAGATGAGGATATTAATCAAAAATGGTCATATCATAGACCCATCTCAAGGGGTTGACGGGGTTGGAGATGTATTGATTCAAAACGGGAAGATAAAAGAAATCAAGAGAAAGAAGTCAGGAGGCCCTCCTTTCCCAAAAGGGGAGGGGAAGGGAAGGGGTAAAAACCCCGGACTTCGAACGATAGATGCTTCCGGACTTTATGTGCTTCCCGGACTTGTTGATATGCATGTCCATCTCAGGGAACCGGGTTTTGAATATAAGGAAACAATAAAAACAGGGACAATGGCTGCAGTTAAGGGTGGTTTTACAACTGTATGCTGCATGCCAAATACATACCCTGTCAACGACAATGCAAGTGTCACGGAATTCATAATAAGAAAGGCTGCACAGGAAGGTTTTTGCACTGTCTTTCCTATCGGTGCCGTAACCAAAGGGCAGAAGGGTGAAGAACTTGCAGAAATAGGCACAATGATAAATGAAGGCTGCATTGCCTTCTCTGATGATGGACAGCCTGTGATGAACAGCCTGATTATGAGAAGGGCGCTTGAATATTCAAAGACATTCGACGTTCCGATAATCTCTCACTGCGAGGATTTAACCCTTTCTGAAGGTGGAGTGATGAATGAAGGGTTATTGTCTGTAACACTTGGGCTCACGGGGATACCTGCTGAGGTAGAAACGATAATGGTCTACAGGGATATATCGTTAACAGCACTTACTGGTGGAAGGCTACACATTGCCCACGTATCAACAGAAGGCTCGGTGAATTTAATAAGGGATGCAAAGAAAAAAGGGATAAATGTAACAGCAGAAACATGTCCTCATTATTTCAGTATAACTGAAGATGCCGTTAAAGGTTACAATTCAAACGCAAAAGTGAATCCGCCATTAAGGACGGTTCGTGATATAGAAGCCATAAAGGAAGGGCTAAGGGATGGCACTATAGATGTGATCTCAACAGATCATGCTCCGCATCATGTAGATGAAAAACTGAGAGAGTTTGACATGGCACCTTTTGGTATATCAGGACTTGAAACAGCATTGAGTTTAAGCCTGAAGCTTGTGCAGCAAGGTATCCTTTCATTGAATCACCTGGTTAAAAAGATGGCATTAAATCCAGCCGGGATTTTACAGATAGACAAAGGCACACTTAAGGTAGGAGCTGATGCTGATATGGTTATAGTGGATCAAAATAAAGAATTTAAGGTTGAGGCTGAAAGGTTTGTTTCGAAAGGTAAAAATACACCCTTTGAAGGATGGGTTTTAAGAGGAATGCCTACTCTAACTATATCTAAAGGAAGAGTATATGAATGGTAAAGCATTCTTAGTAAGCCTGATTATTTTTACTGCTCTTTTCCGCAGGTATTAAAAAGGACCTCATGCCTGAGGGAATAAAATCAAATCTTATTAAGTAGACAGACAGCATACGCAGCGATGCCTTCACCGTTACCAATAAAACCCATGCCCTCATTTGTTTTAGCCTTAATATTGATTAACCCTGATGGGATTCCTGATTGTGATATTGCTTCTTTCATTAATTCGATATAAGGTGAAAGCCTCGGACTTTCAGCGATGACTGTTGAATCTATCCATAAAACTTCAAAGCCATTTGCTCGGGTAAGCTCTATAATGTATCTTAAAAGATTAATGCTCGATGCCTTCTTAAATTCAGGTTCTGTATCAGGAAAGTGTTTGCCTATGTCGCCAAGTCCGAGGGCACCGATGATTGAATCTATTACCGCATGGCACAGAACATCTGCATCTGAATGCCCTGCTAGTCCTTTTTCGAATGGTATCTCTACTCCGCCAAGTATTAGCTTCCTGTTCTTAACCAGTCTGTGAGAATCATAACCAATGCCTATTCTCATAAAGATTTTTCTCTCCTTGAGAGAAGAAATTCTGCAATAGCCAAGTCTTCAGGTGTTGTGATTTTAATATTTTTATAAGATCCCATTACAACTTTTATCTTTCCCCCATATTTTTCTACAAGAGCAGCATCATCTGTTGAGTAAAACCTTTCTTTCATTGCCCTCTTATATGCTGCTAAAATATTTTTATAAGAAAAAACCTGAGGTGTCTGTATAGCCCATAGAGAATCTCTTCTCAAGGTTTTCTTTATCATGCCATTCTCTGCCTCTTTAATAGTATCTTTTAGAGGAACCCCAATAGCAACTCCATCAAAACCCTTACATCCCCTCCCAGCCCCCTTTACTAAGGGGGGAGCGGGGGGGGGCAGTAATTCTTTTATCGCCTTTTCAATCAAATTCTTTTCGATGAGGGGTCTAACCCCGTCGTGTATCAACACTATACAATTTCTATTGTCTATGAGCTTGAGGCCGTTATATACAGAATCCTGCCGCTCCTTCCCCCCTGGTGCTATCCTTTTTATCTTTGAGAGGCCGTACTCTTTAAAAAGTTTCTTCCCGTACAACATATCTTCTAACTTAAGCACAGGGATTATCTCCGATACCTCAACAACAGACTCCAATGTTTCAAGCGACCAAACAATAAGTGGTTTGCCCATGAGGGATTTAAATGGCTTGTTAGTCCCAGGACCAAATCTCTTACCCATACCAGCTGCTGGCACAATTGCAACAACCTTCTCTTGCTTTATTTGCTTTTTCATTCTTTTGAAAACTTGACTAAAATCCGAATAATGTTAATCTGTTCTTTTGCCCCCTCACCCTAACCCTCTCCCGCAAGGGGAGAGGGTCACACACCCCTGCACCCCTCTCAAGAGGGGACTCTAAAGTCCCCTCCCTTGATGGGAGGGGTTGGGGAGGGTGAACATTTGATATTTTGTAAAAACTTGCGTTAATAAATTTTTAAGCAATGTCCGCATCCCGGTGGTTAAATCTTATTTACTTCGCTGCCTTATACTCCTCTCTTTCATACTCCTCTTTTAGCTTTGAGAATATCATTCTTCCTGCTGTTGTCTGCAGCACACTTGTCACAGTTACATCAGAATTTTTGCCTATAAACCTTCTCGCATTTTCTACAACAACCATAGTTCCATCATCAAGGTACGCAACTCCCTGATTGTATTCCTTTCCTTCTTTAAGTACAAAAACATTCATTGTCTCACCTGGCAGTACAACCGGTTTTAAAGAGTTAGCCAGCTCATTTATATTAAGTACCGATACCCCTTGAAGTTCCGCAACCTTGTTCAGGTTAAAATCGTTAGTTATAACCTTTGCATTTAAGAGTTTCGCCAGGGCAACAAGTTTTGCATCAACCTCTTTTATCTTTGGAAAATCATTATCAACTATCCTTACAGTTATGCGGGACATCTTCTGGATCTTATGGAGAACGTCAAGTCCCCGTCTTCCTCTTGCCCTTTTCATAGAGTCAGCAGCGTCTGCTATATGTTGCAATTCCTGAAGGATGAACTGGGGAAGAATGAAAACTCCATCAAGGAACCCTGTTTCACAGATATCTGCAATACGTCCGTCTATTATTACACTTGTATCGAGAATCTTGAGATTTTCTTCCGTGCCCTGCCCTCTGAGAAGCCTTAAAATACCCGCAATCGAAACTCCCTTGCCCCTGCTCAAGCCAAGGAGAAGCCCCCCATAGCCAAATACCGCTATTACTCCGAAGGATATAATTTTTTTTGCGTCCTCACCGAGAATCAGTTTTAAAGGTAGCATAAGCAGGTAGGCAAATAAAAGACCACAAGAAATACCTAATAGCCCTCCGATAATAGATCCTGCTTCAATCTTCTTAAATATTAATTCTGCAGAGATTGAAATCAGACCTAAAAATCCCCCTATTAGCACACCATAAATCTCATAACCATAATTAATACCGATAATGTATCCCGAAAATGTAAAGAGTAAAAGGACCGCTAGCCTGAGAACAAGAAACATTTTTTATCACCTCCTTTCTGCTTAAAATAACATGTTATTAATACAAACGTATTAAATAAAGCGTCATTGCGAGGAGTGGAGCAACGGAGCAATCCCAAAAATAAGATTGCCACGCCCTTCGGGCTCGCAATGACAATGCAAAAGCATTTAATGCGTTATCTATAGTAAAAGAAATTTTAAATTAACCCACCAGTTGCAAAATAGTTTATGCATTATGATGCAGATGTGCTGGAAAAGCTCTGCCAGCAGGCCTATAGCCTGGCCAGCCAGCCTTTATCCAAAAGGCACTAACACCCCCCTTTAATCCCCCTTTATTAAGGGGGGACTTAGAGGGGGGTATCATGTGTGTCATAATCAAATCTCGTTGCTTTGCAGAGGTTTTTCAGCATGTCTGCATCATATTTTA
>JBGOWS010000089.1:0-7812 GCA_041478735.1 Thermodesulfovibrionia bacterium
GAAGCAAGGAGAATGCTTGAAGGTGTAAATGCAAAGATACTGGGGGTCGTGCTTAACTCGGTAAGCCAATCAAATATGAGATACAGCTTTTATTATAATTACTATAGATATTATTATGCTGATGAAAATAAATAAACGCCAAACCATATGTCCACAAATGCTTTTTTACGTAATAAATTTAAGAAATAACTTGACGATATCTGTGAAGTTTTCCACGTTTAACATATGTTTATATGGCTATTGAGTTAACTCACCATTTGTTGTTGGCGCAGTGCTGTGCAAACAGCCAGCCGTTAAAAAGCTGGCCTTCTCAAAATCTGCTATATCGGTTCTCCTTGAACCATCAACGAAATCTCCCGCACATTGATAAGGTCATGTTTAGCGGGAGTATGGCATATGGCATCATGGTGAGTTAACTCAATAGCCATATTCATTATTGAAAAGCACCTGAAGGAAACAATTACCATCATATCAGGGGGTTCAGCGTTTCTTTATAAGCTATCAAAAAAATTAATAGAGCCTCTTGCAAAAGTCTGAAAAAGGGCACTTCTGTCATTCTGAGCTTGTCGAAGGATTACGGCAAATCAAACAGTTAGAGCACCCTTCGACAGGCTCAGGGTGACAAATTAGGACTTTTGCAAGAGTCTCAATAGAAATAATTTATATGCGTAATTGACCTGCAGGTTTAGTTGAAAAATTAAAGGAGGCAACTACAACATATATCAATCCCTCCTTTGTCTATGAAGATCCGTGTCATTATCAAGAACCAAAAGATGTGCCTAATGTTAATAAAGGATTGATGCGGTATTATTAGGAGCAGCACATGAACCTCGTCCGAGCTTAAAGGATGAAAAAGGTAATGTTTTTATATATGAGGAAGGGCTTGCAATTATATATAGATGGAGCGTATATGGGAAATATGCTTTAACCTTATATCCTAAATCAGATATTGATGTAACTTTGCACTTTCGCTCTGAGGATAGAGATATAAGTATTAAAGATGTAGGGGCTATTTTTGCATTTTCTTTAAAGTATGAACTTTTTGATATCAAGGATAAAGCAGCAGAGAGCTTTAATGTATCATTTACAGACATAAAGGCTCAGAAGCCGAGGTGAAAGAGAGTTATCTGCATTACCTTCTGAGTCTTCTTAACAGTCTTTCGTAAAGATTTTCTCTTGACCCTACCATCAAGAACAGGACTATAGTCTTTTCTTCCAGGATATCATAAATGATTCGATACTCCACCCTATTTGCAGCAAAACTATAACTCTTAAGTCCAGCGAGTTTTCCTGTAAGATTTTCCCCCACCCTTTGAGGGTCGTGGAGTATTTTGGGGATGTGCTTATCACGGATATCTCTTCTGAGGTTTTTATCAAGTTTTGATAGGTCTTTATCTACTTTCGGGTGGAATTCGGGTTGATACATCAAAGGTTCTTAAAGGAGCTCATCTTGCTCATCGGGATAGTTTTTCCCACTCGTGCCTCTCTCTGTCTTTTTAGTATTTCTTTTTCTGTTTTCGCATCAAGTAAAATTTCGAGGGTTTCAAGTTCAGCCTTTTTCATATGCCTTAATGTTTCTGCAATTTGCTCTATTGTTAGTTCGACTTTTACCGGCATCTTATTTTTACCGCCTTCTTTTTGTTTAAAGTATATCATAAGCAATATGTGCTTGAGAAGTTTTTAATATGGCCCAAATAATACCCTGTGCATTTTCTTGCCAAAGGATAAGTAGAAATCGAATCATGGTGTCTCATTCACAGACATAAAGGCTCAGATGGCAGCGTTTCTGTAAGTTTATCCTTTGTTAGCATTCTATTCCCTCCAACTTCTTCATAGCCTTTTCAATTTGTTTCTCAAAAGTCATTATAAACGAAAGTGTAGCTTTTTTGATGAGGCAATTTGGTTCATTTTAGATATAATAGGTGATATGAATACTGTTATGATAGTTGCAGGTGAAAGCTCGGGTGAATTATACGGCTCACTCCTTGCAAGGGCACTTAAAAGCAAATGGCCTGATCTGTATATCATCGGTGTTGGCGGGGAGAGAATGAAAAAGGCAGGTGTGGAACTCGTCTCGAGTACATCGGATGCATTCGGGCTTGTGGAGGCTGTTTCAGTATATCGTAAGGTGAAGGCTGTATTCAAAAAGGCTGTTGATGCGATTGGGAAATTTATGCCTGATGTCCTTATTCTTATTGATTATCCTGACTTCAACATAAGGTTAGCAAAGATAGCTAAGAGACTCGGGATAAAGATATTGTATTATGTAAGCCCTCAGGTATGGGCATGGCGAAAAGGCAGGGTCAAAAAAATCGCTGGGATAGTGGACAGGATGGCGGTTATACTTCCATTCGAAGAAAAGATATACAGAGAAGCAGGGCTAAACTGTGAGTTTGTTGGCCATCCGATACTTGAAGAAATTGAGTCTGTTTTAAAGTCAATGGTCATTAGTCAAAAGTTAAACACCCCGTTAACCTCCAATAATCCCCCCCTCCCCCCTTTAGTAAAGGGGGGCAAGGGGGGATTTCCTCGTTCGTTATTTAAGACTGCCCTCGGTCTTGATTCAGACAAACCACTCCTTTCCCTTCTTCCCGGGAGCAGACCTCATGAACTTAACAGGCTCCTGCCCTTAATGCTAGATATTGTCAGGCAATTTAAGAGTGATCCTGAAATAAATTCAGGAAAGGATTACCAGTTCTGTATCCCCCTTGCCCCAAATACGGATGAAAGCAGATACGGTCTCTATCTCGAAGCACTCAAACAGGAAGGCGTGATTATTAAAAAAGGCGAATCGGTAAGAGTACTCGCTGCATCTGATATGGCAGTCGTTGCCTCAGGCACAGCAACCCTTCAGACTGCATTCCTTGAGGTCCCGATGGTTGTAATATATAAGCTTTCACTCCTGACCTATCTCCTTGGAAAACTTATTCTGGATGTCAAATACATATCACTCGTTAATATCCTTTCAGGTAGGGGAGTTGTGACTGAGCTTCTTCAGGACAGGGCTAATCCTGAATATATAATAAAAGAGCTTAAAAAGATTATGTTTGATATGAACTATAGAGAAGGGATGCTTAATCATTACAGATTAATCAAAAAACCATTTTCAGATAAGAGAGCTTCAAAGAGGGTTGCTGAGATGGTAATGGAAATGACAGGACGGAGAGAATAGAAAAGTTGTAGAAATGTATTTATTTTACAGTCTCATATATATAATTGTCCTGATTTTTTTATTGCCTTCCCAGTATTTGAAAAGACCAAAAGATCTCAGAAAAAGATGGCTAAAAGAAAAATTCGGTTTTTTAAACTCGTCACTCAGTCCCAAATCCCCCCTTCCCCCCTTTAGTAAAGGGGGGTTAGGGGGGATTATCTGGGTTCATGCTGTATCTGTTGGAGAGGTTATGGCAGCATTACCCCTGCTTAAAAGCCTAAGAAAGCGATATATATCAAAAAACATCATCCTATCAACAATCACTGACACCGGGCAAAAGGTGGCAAGAGAAAGGGCACCCGAAGGTACGATGATCGTTTATCTTCCTTTTGATATTACCTCAATCCTTAATGCAGTCCTGAAAAAGACAAGACCCGAGATTTTAATAGTAATCGAGACGGAACTGTGGCCTAATATGTTCAGGGTATTTAGAGAAAATGGGGTCCCTGTCATTTTGCTTAATGGAAGAATTTCTGAAAACTCTTTCAAGGGATACAAAAAAATTTCTTTTTTTATGAAAAAGGTTCTTTCGTATGTTGATTTCTTTGGCATGCAGGGCGAGGATTGCGCTGAAAGGATAAGAAGCCTTGGTGTCAATAGCAGCAGGGTTGCGAATTTAGGCAATTTTAAATTCGATGCAAGACCTCCTTCGCAAATCCCCGAATGGACAAATAAGATAAGGGGACCTGTTATCACAGCAGGCAGCACCCATGAAGGCGAGGAAGAATTCTTAACCTCAATTTATATTGAACTCAAGAAGGATTTCCCGGACCTTAATTTTATCATTGCTCCCAGACACCCTGAGAGGTTTAAAGGGGTCGAAGATATGCTCGGATCAAAAGGAATCCCCTTTATAAAACGCTCCGAGTTCAGAACTTCTAATCCCCCCATTCCCCCTTTAGTAAAGGGGGGTGATGGGGGATTTTCCGAACTCCAAGTTTTAAAAGGGAAGCTAATCCTTCTTGACAGTGTTGGTGAACTATCGGCTATTTACGGCATATCAGATATAGCAATCATTGGCAAAAGCTTTAAAGGATATGGTGGGCAGAATCCCCTCGAACCGGCGTGCTGGGGAAAACCTATATTGTGCGGCCCGCACATGGAAAATTTCCCGGTTATTAAAGATTTTTACGAGGTCGGTGCGGCCATTGAAGTTAACGAGGAAGAGCTTTATTCGAAATTAAAAGAACTTCTTCTTTCGCCGGACAGGGCAAAAGAAATTGGCTCAAGGGCTCAAGAATTGCACAGGAAAAATGCAGGCGCTGTTGAAAGAGCAATGGAGATAATTACTAGATATGTCCCTGAAAAGCAGCTTTAACCATAAATAGCAGGCAGATATTGATTATGAAATATTTCTCAAGACTTAAAGACTATATAATGAGGTTCAGCAAAAAAGGATTGTCACCCGCTCAAATTGCATTTGCCGTTGCGCTTGGTAATTTCATAGGTTTTATACCAATAATAGGTACCCATACAGTAGCAGCCATTGGACTTGCATATATCTTCAGGATCAATCCCCTTATCGTCTTACTTGGCACTCAGATATCGAATCCTATAACCTACCCCTTTCAGCTCTTTATCAGCGCCGAGATAGGAAGCCTGATATTGAACGGCGGGTTTCTTGAGATTGAGTTTTCAAAGGAGATAAACTATCTCAGTCATTATTTGTTACCGATAATTGTAGGGAGTCTGGTCCTTGGAATTGCTGTGCCATGCTTATCTTATACATTGATAAAAAATTTCTTAAATAAAAGACGAGGTTTGACATGAGAGTTCTCCTCGAATTTCTATATTATCTCGGTTATTCAATAAAAAAGCGGTATGCACTCAGGAATCAAAAAAGCCTGTCCCGCAAAGTTATATGTCTCGGGAACATAACCCTTGGCGGTACCGGTAAGACGCCTGCGACAATTGCCTTAGCCGAAGAAGCAAAAAAGAGGGGTTTTAAGCCGTGTATTCTTACGAGGGGCTATAAAGGGAGAGCAAAAGGTCCGTGTTTTGTGAGCAGAGGTGAGGGGCCATTATTAGATGAATATCAGGCAGGAGATGAAGCCCTCCTTATGGCGGAGAAATTAAAAGGGATTCCCATTGTAAAAGGCAAGGACAGGTATGAAGCAGGCCTGTTCGCCCTTAGTTCGTTGCCCTTAGCCCTTTGCCCTGACCTTTTTATTCTCGACGACGGCTTCCAACACTGGGGCCTTTTCAGGGATAAAGATATCCTGTTAATAGATAGTATAAATCCATTTGGAAACAGAAGGTTGCTGCCGCTTGGTTCATTGAGGGAGCCCATCGGTGCTATAAACAGAGCTGATATTATTGTAATAACAAAGACGGATAAAACCAGAAATCAGTCTCCTTCGGCGACTCGCCGTGAAGAGAAGTCAGAAGCCCACCCCACCTACCCTACCCACCCCTCCCCCTCGAGGGGGGAGGGCGAGGGGGAGGGTGGCAGAAGTCAACAGTCAATAATCAATAGTCTGATCGATGTAATAAGACAATATAATACAAAGGCACAAATATTTTCTGCTGAACACAAACCTTCGAAATTCATAGCAGCATTCCGAAATAGAGGTGCAATAAATCGTGACATAATGCCTTCTAAATGGGCAGAAGGAAAAAGCTTCTTTGGCTTCTGCGGCATAGGAAACCCCATATCGTTTAAGGAGACTCTTTTGTCAGTAGATATAGAGTTAAAAGGGTTTAAGACTTTTAGAGACCACTACAGATACAATCAAGATGACATTCAATTAATACTAAGGGATGCAGAAAAGTGTGGTGCAGAGTGGATTGTTACGACAGAAAAAGATATAATGAGACTTAAGGGCTTTGATCTGCCAGAGAATCTGGTTTCGTTAGCTATTGAGTTTAGTGTTGACGATGGGTTTTATGAGGAAGTCTTTAAATATCTTTAAAGGTAGTTAGTAGTCAGGGACAAAAAATTGAAATTACTTTGAATCCCTTAATTAGTGTCTGTCCATAAAGTCAGTATTTGTCATCCTCCGGCTTGACCGGGGGATCCAGAAGGTATTGAAAAGACTGGATTCCCGCTTTCGCGAGAATGACAACTTTTTATGGAAATGACAGTTTATGGACAGACTCTAATTAATACCAATTAATAATTACTATTTCATAGGGAGGGTTGAATGGTCAGGTATATCAATGTCAGGAGTAAATCAAGGATCGAATTTATTGATATTACCGGGATGGTTCAGGAAGTTGTGAAAGAGGCAGGGGTTATAAAAGGGATTTGCTATTTATATGTCCCGCATACAACTGCAGGGATTACAATAAACGAAGGTGCAGACCCGAGTGTGCAGCGTGATATACAGAATACCCTGAGTAGGCTCGTACCACATGAAATGAATTATTTCCATAGAGAAGGCAATGCTGATGCCCATATAAAATCAACTATTGTTGGCACATCAGTAAATGTGATTGTTGATGAGGGCAGATTACTCTTAGGCACCTGGCAATCTATTTTTTTCTGCGAGTTTGACGGCCCCAGGCACAGAAGGATAGCGATCAAATTAATACATTAGCTATGCAGGCAGTATCAAAAATTATTTGGGATAAGAATTGTCCGAAAATAAAACTCCTGATGAAACAGAATCCCTTCGTGACGAGATAAGAAGACTCAGAAAATCACTCTCAGAACTTACCCCGCCGCTGGATGTGCTTTTGAAACGCAGGGGTTTCAGAATTTATAAAAAAGAGCCCTCAGAAGACTTGCTCCTGCCGGAAAATAAATTCATCGGCAGTTTTTATGAGATGATGAAAAAATATTCTTTTCGCCTATTTCTGAGGGATGTTATCAAGCACCAGAAATTTTTCAGACTTGAGAATGTTACACGGTATGCAACCTTAGAGGTTACAAGGGATTATCTTGAATATATGATAAACATAGGCCTTGTTGAAAAGTCATCGGGTGGTTTCAGACTTTCACTTGGACCTATAAAGAGCTTTGGTGAAACACTCGAGTGGTTTGTAGCAGAGATATTTAAAGTGGAATTTGCCGCAGAAGCAATATGGGGAATAAGATTCAAGCGGCCAAGGGTAGGCGGTGACTATGACCTCATTGCAAAGGTAGACGGGGCAATATTATATATAGAGATAAAATCTTCTCCTCCAAAACAGATATATCAGAAAGAGATTTCGGCTTTTTTTGACAGGGTCTCTGACCTTTCTCCAGAGATAAGCATTTTTTTTGTAGATACTGAATTGAGGATGAAGGACAAAATTGTACCGATGTTTGATGAAGAGTTAAAAAAGAGGCATTTTAATCCTCCAACGGTGATAAGGATAGAAAAAGAACTCTTCCAGATATGGGACAGGATATTTATAATAAATGCTAAAGCTAGCATAGCTGCAAATATCGAAAAGGTGTTAAGCTTGTATTTCAGGAGGAGCCAATGAGTTCAACACAGCTAATATGTGCAATATGCGCATGGAGAGCAACCTGCCAGAAAAAGTTTTCTGTTTCAGGTAAAGACATGCGCTGCGCGGAGTTTGTAAGAGATGTTACAATAAAAGAAAAACCTGTAGAAGAAGAACCTGCAGAAGAAAAAAAGAAAGATAAAAAAGAGAAAGAGTAGAAGACATAC
>JBGOWS010000180.1:0-4843 GCA_041478735.1 Thermodesulfovibrionia bacterium
CCAGAATGTCATGCCGACAGTCAAAAGTAAAGCTATAATTCCCGCGATTATAATCATTCCCCGCGTAGCATGATACATTTGCCCCGATTCTTTCCCTGCCTCCTCCATCAGTTCACCTTGATACTTGATAAGTTTGTCAACGTTATCAATATATGCTCCTTGTGCTTGCCGCACCTTTGTTAAAAGTAAAGCCTTTGCTTCTCTATTTTTACCTTCTAATGCTAATCTTATAACTTCATTTTGTAGCGACAAATAAGCTGCCATTGGGTCAGTTATCTCTTTTAATATCTCTTTCCCCTTGTCAGACGTGATAGTTTTGGTAAGTTTCTCTATATTATCATCGATATTTTTACTAGCTTCTACTACGCGATTGGCTTCTTTCTGCTTAACGTCTTTGCTATCTTCTATAATCGTGTTACGCACGGCCCGGGCAATAACATTGATATTATTGTTGATACTATTCGCCATTACTGTTTTCGGGTACCAGTCCTCTGTGATTTTTACTATTGATTTATTAATGAGAGCAAGCCTGCTCACTGATAAGATGATGACCGCCGCCATTATTACCATCAACACACCGAAGCCCAACCCCAATCTGATACCTATTTTCATGTTTTTAAACATTATGAACTCCTGTTCTTTCTTAATTTACACTCTCTTTTGAGAACCTTATTCCATTAAAGGAATTACCCTCATGTGTATACCTATAGCTTCCTGAATACCTTTGCATCAGGTGCCACCTGCTCAAAAAGGTGGCTCACCTCCTGCGACAAATTCTGAGTTTGTTCAGTTGTAAAATAGCCACCGGGTAAAAGGGCGTTGTGAAACATTTTGATTACTTCGACCCTTTGGTCGTGTTGAAAGTGAAGGAGAACGTTGACGCCTTCTAAGCCGCCGCCCCTGCTAAACAATTGTTTAGTTCTTCCGTTCCGAGGATTTTTTCAATATTAAGCAGTATCAGTAGCCTGTCCCTGAGCTTCCCGATACCCAGTATGTATTCTGAACCCACGCTGCCTGTCATAGGCGGAGGAGGCTCAACGGTAGCAGAGGGAAGCCTCAGAACCTCTGACACGGAATCTACGATAAGGCCAATAGTCGCACCGACATCAACGACTATTATCCTCGACTGCGAATCCGCCTCCTTTGAAGCAAAACCAAATTTCTTCCTCAGATTTATGACAGGTATAACCTTTCCCCTGAGGTTGATGACGCCTTCAACATAGAAGGGCGCATTGGGGATGGATGTTATCTCAACCATCCTGTTTATCTCCTGAACCTTCAGAATGTCCACTGCATACTCCTCATTACCAAGGTTAAAGGATACGAGCTGCAAAACTTCTGAATCGGTTGCTGCTATACTCATGTTCACCACCTATTGTCTGATTTCTGGGCTTCATGCCATTTAACTGTTTTATCGGCCTTTGAATAAAAAAACTTTAGAGAAAAGTATCTTTGAGCGTTCTACGGAACCCTTACGGAACCCTATAGTTTTATTGTAATAGTTCACCCTCCCCTCCCCCTTTACCTTTCCTCTTTCTTTCATGGAAAGATTTGCCCAAAATTTCCGGTTTTAGGGATATAAGGGATATAATAGAGTTATCATGATTAATTTCAGAATTTCTAACCTCGATAATAGTCTTCTCACCATTGTAAAGCCAGCGGGAAAATCCATTCCACTCATGTTGGGTGAGATTGTAGAGGCAGAAATAATAGATATTCTTCCAGCTGGCAGCATAACTCTGAAAATAAAAGGGAGCTTCATTACCGCAAAGACAGAAATACCCATGCATAAGGATTCTACCGCATTTTTCAAGGTATTAAGCACGGATAAGTCAGGCAGAGAATTGAGACTTCAGTTTATGGGATATCTTGATAAATCCGTCAATGAACAGTTTACTGATTATAAGGGTGACGTCCTAAGCAAACTCCTGCAGGATTTATCTGCTGCGATTCTAAAAGAGGGGAGGATAACAAAAAACTTTTCCGCGATCATAGAGCAACTTCTCAAGTTACTGCCATCTGATATCTATTCCCTGCCCAAAGAAATGAGGATTCAATTGCAAAATCTGTTACAGACAAGCCTGAAACAAACAGGAGAGAGCATACAGACAAGACTTGATAATTTATTTAAATCGCTCCCGGGAAATTATTTTGAAAAAAATTTTATAAGTCAGATTGTGGAAAATTTCAAAAAAGATTTAATGGTCAATATAGAAAGGCTGTCGAATATTTCACTTAAAAATGCTTTAGATAACACGGGCGTTGCCCTCGAAGCAAAACTAAAGTCCCTCGTTGAACTGCTTCAACAAATGGATCAATCTTCATCTCAACCTGATGTATTGCCTGTGAAGAAGGATTTGAAAGCGGGACTTCTCCAGTTGAGACATTACCTTTTAGAGGAAGGCAAAGAAAGTCTCATTAAAATCGTCGATGGACTTCTTAAAGACATTGAGACCTTTCAACTCCTTTCAAAAACAACAGATTCATTCTATACATTCCTGCCCGTTAACTGGACTGAACTGAAAGACGGAGAAATAGCATTTAGGAAGGGGCGTGGAGATGCAGGTAGTTCATACTCTTGCAAAATACATCTTGATCTTAAAAGCCCTGGAAAACTTACCATCATGGTTTTCATGCTCAACAAGGAATTCTTTGTATCCTTTAAAGTAGAAAAAGATGGATTTCGAGCAGTTCTCAATTCCCATATGGATGAACTCAAAGAGAGATTCAGCGAAAAGGGCTTAAACCTTAAGGCATCAATTTTCCTTGACAGGGACAGCCCCTTAGAAGATTTAGAGAAATTCGAATCCGCAGTAGGAATAATAAACATTAAGGCGTAACCCCCACCCTTCCCCTCCCCCATCGAGGGGGAGGGGAGGGTGGGGGTGAGAGATTTACAGGTGGCAGAATGAGGGATAGGCGCAAGAAGGCAGCAGCTTTGAGGTATAGACATAGAAAAGATCTTGCCCCAAAGGTTATGGCCAAGGGGAGCGGAATCACAGCAGAAAAGATTTTGCAGCTAGCAAAGGAACATAATATTCCAATAAAAGAAGATGTGCACCTTGTAGAGGTTCTTTCAACCCTCGACCTTTATCAGGAGATACCCCCTGAGCTTTATAAGGCTGTTGCAGAAATACTCGTCTTTGTTTACAGGATGACGAAGAAAGTTCAATAATTAGTGTCTGTCCATAAAGTTGTATTTTGTCATTGTCCGGCTTGACCGGACAATCCAGAACCTATTGAAAACACTGGATTCCCCGATCAAATCGGGGAATGACTAATTGTATAAGTCATAATTTATGGACGGACATTAATTACACAGCATTTATTATCTCTCCGGCCATTTCTTCTAACGGCAGGATCTTATCTGCTATCCCAGCTTCAACTACTGCCTTTGGCATTCCGTAAACGATGCATGTCTCTTCGTTTTGTGCAAATACCCTCCCTCCTGACTTTTTTAATGCAATTAATCCTTTGAGTCCGTCACTTCCCATCCCTGTGAGTATTACTCCGAGCGCCCTCCCATGGAAATATTCAGCTACAGAAAGCATAAGGGCGTCCACAGATGGATGATAAATAAATTCCTCTTTATTTTCCGAGATGCTAACTATTGTCTCTATTCCTTTTACCCTCATGACCCTCATATTACCTCTGCCCGGCGCTATCAGCGCGACTCCTGGCTTTAAAGGCTCTCCTTCCTCTGCTTCCTTTACTGTAATCTGACTGATTTGGTTGAGTCTTTCGGCAAAGGGTTTTGTGAAGTTTGGAGGCATATGCTGAGCTATTAGAACAGGGACAGGAAAATCCTTTGGCAATTTAGGTATTATCTCCTGAAGGGCCCTTGGCCCTCCCGTAGAAGTGCCAATGGAAATAATTGATAGCCTTCGTTCACCTGTTGTCCTGGTTGGCATACTCCTGGGAGCTTCAATAGGCTTATGTTCGGTAATATTTCTAAGACGTTTTTTCAGGGCAACCTTTTTTGTTATCTGTTTTACTTTGCCAATTAAAATTTCCTTTATCTTTACTATGTTTATTGAGAGGTCGGAGAGATTTTTGGGGATAAAATCCACAGCTCCCAAATCAAGTGCATCGAGTGTAACCTTAGCGCCTTCTATTGTCAGGGAACTTACCATGATTACGGGGAGAGGGTTTTTCTCCATGATCAGTTTCAAGGCTGTAATGCCGTCCATCCTCGGCATCTCAATATCCATGGTCACAATGTCAGGTTTCAAAGTCTCAACTTTCTCAATTGCTTCCAGTCCGTCTCTTGCTGTGCCAACAATCTTGATCTCCGGGTCAGAGGAGAGCATGCTGGAAAGAGCGTTCCTCATGAATGCAGAATCATCAACGATCAGCACCTTTACCATATCTCTAACTCCAAATCACCCTCCCCTGCCCCTCCCGTCAAGGGAGGGGAGAACCGGGGTGACTCCCATCAAGGGAGGGGAAATAAAAGATCCCCTCTCCCCTTGAGGGAGAGGGTTAGGGTGAGGGGGTTCTTTCTTCAAGCTTCAGAATCCGAAGTCCTTCAAAAGGTCATCAACACCAGTCTGGGATACCTTCTCGTGAATTATCTCCTCCGTCTTAACCCCCGGCTCTAATTTAACACCAAAGGTTGTTACCAATCTCACGAGCTCCTCCTCTATATCTCCCACAAGTTTGATAACCCTCTTTATGGTCTGTCCTGTAATGTCCTGAAAGGATTGCGTTGTAAGTATTTCCGCCAGATCATCCTCCAGGTTATTCTTAAAATCCTTTAGATAGTTCACCGAACTTTCCGGCTCTTTCAGGTTTCTTATATGTGAGGAAAGGTCCTCCATACCCAATATATATTTTTCGACTA